>NZ_SSOF01000076.1:0-142306 GCF_029873115.1 Pseudomonas sp. BN606
TCAGTGGCTGCTGGCGGCGGCAGCCCCCAGGCCGGTCTGGGCGCGCACGAACTGGTCGTCATAGGCGGCGCGTTCGCGGCTGGCGCGGGCGCTGCGATCGAGTGTGGAGACGACGATGATCACCAGGAACGCCAGCGGCATGGAGAACAGCGCCGGCTGGTCGTAGGGGAACAGTGCCTTCTCATGGCCCAGCACGCCGACCCAGACGGCCGGTGCACAGATCACCAGGGCCAGGGCGCTCACCAGCCCGGTCAGCCCGCCCCAGAGGGCACCACGGGTGGTCAGGCCTTTCCAGTACATGGCCATGATCAGCACCGGGAAGTTGGCCGAAGCGGCGACGCCGAAGGTCAGGCCCACGAGGAAGGCGATGTTCATCTGCTCGAAGAGAATGCCCAGGCCGATTGCGACCAGGCCGATAGCCACGGTGGCGATGCGCGACACCCGCATTTCATCCTTCTCGCTGGCGTGCCCCTTTTTCAGCACAGAGGCATAGAGGTCGTGGGAGATGGCCGAGGCGCCCGCCAGGGCAAGGCCTGCAACCACGGCGAGGATGGTGGCGAAGGCTACGGCGGAGAGGAAACCGAGGAACAGGTTGCCGCCCACTGCCTGGGCCAGGTGCATGGCGACCATGTTGCCGCCGCCCACCAGGGCGCCACCCAGCTTGCCGTCGACGAAGTACTGCGGGTCGGTGCCGACGATCACGATCGCGGTGTAGCCGAGCACGCAGACCACCAGGAAGAAGAAACCGATGAAGCCGGTGGCGAACAGCACCGAGCGGCGGGCTTCCCTGGCATTGGGCACAGTGAAGAAGCGCATCAGGATGTGTGGCAGGCCGGCGATGCCGAACACCAGGCCGAGGGACAGCGAGACGGCACTGATCGGGTCGGCCAGCAAGGTACCGGGCCCCATGATCTTGACGCCGCTGGCGTGTACGGCGACCGCTCGCTCGGCCAGGTTCTCGAAGCTGAAGCCGAACTCGCTCATGGCCATCAGCACCAGTGCGGTGCCACCGGCCAGCAGCAGGACGGCCTTGGTGATCTGCACCCAGGTGGTGGCGATCATGCCGCCGAAGATCACGTAGACCAGCATCAGGACACCGACCACTACCACGGCCAGTTGATAGTCCAGGCCGAACAGCAGCTTGATCAGTTGGCCGGCGCCGACCATCTGCACGACCAGGTAGCAGCAGACCACGGTCAGCGAGCCGAGGGCGGCGAAGCTGCGAATGCGGGTCTGGTCCAGGCGGTAGGAGACGATGTCGGCGAAGGTGTAGCGGCCCAGGTTGCGCAGGCGCTCGGCCATCAGGAAGGTGACGATGGGCCAGCCGACGAAGAAGCCGATGATGTAGACGAAGCCGTCGTAGCCCTTGGCGAACACCAGGCTCGAAAGGCCCAGCAGGGTGGCCGCCGACATGTAGTCGCCGGCAATCGCCAGGCCGTTCTGGAAGCCCGAGATGCCACCGCCAGCGGTGTAGAAGTCGGCGGCGGAGCGGGTGCGGCGCGCGGCCCACCAGGTGATGGCCAGGGTGGCCAGGACAAAGACGAAGAACATGCCGATGGCATGCAGGTTGAGGGGTTGCTTCTGCGCCGTGATGGTGTCGGCGAAGCCGCTCAGCGGCGCGAGGGCAAGGAGGGCGAGGAGGGCTTTCATGCCTGACCCTCCGCGAGGATTTCCGCGCTCAGTGCATCGAAGCGGTTATTGGCGTGACGCACGTACCAGGCGGTCAGCAGCCAGGAAAGAACGATGATGGCGGCACCCAGCGGGATGCCGCGGCTGAGATGGCTGCCCTCGTAGAGCGGCAGGTGCAGCCAGCCGGGGACAAAGGCCACGAGCATGATGAACAGGTAGTAGACCGCCAGCACCAGGGCGCTGAGCGACCAGGCGAGAACGGCGCGCTCCTGGGCCAGGCGCTGGAACTTCGGGTTGGCCATGATGCGAGCGCTGGCCGAGGTGTTGGGGGAGTGGTGAGGTGTCATATCGGGCTCCGCTTGTTGTTGTTGTCGATGCCTGTAGCCGGCCGCCGCAGCTTTTTCGGGCATGCGACTGCCCTTGGCGGCAACCACTGGCTGCCGCCCTGTTCCTGGGTCTCTGGTGTGTCCGGCTGCTGCCGGAGTCGGATTAGAGGTTCTTTGCCATTTCCCGCAGGACGTACTTCTGGACCTTGCCGGTGGAGGTTTTTGGCAATTGGGTGAAGATCACCGTCCTTGGCACCTTGAAGCCGGCCAAGTGCTCGCGGCAGAAGGCGATGATGTCGGCCTCGCGCGTCTCCTGCTGGTCGGCCTTGAGGGTGATGAAGGCGCAGGGGGTTTCACCCCATTTCTCGTCCGGGCGCGCCACCACGGCCGCTTCCAGTACCGCCGGGTGGCGGTAGAGCACGCCTTCCAGCTCGATAGTGGAGATGTTCTCGCCGCCGGAAATGATGATGTCCTTCAGCCGGTCGCGGATTTCCACGTAGCCGTCCGGGTGGCAGACCGCCAGATCGCCGGTGTGGAACCAGCCGCCCTCGAAGGCTTCGCTGGTGGCGCTGGGGTTCTTCAGGTAGCCCTTCATCACGGTGTTGCCGCGCATGAAGATCTCGCCGATGGTCTGGCCGTCCATGGGAACCGGTTCGAGGGTCTTCGGATCGGCCACCATCACGCCTTCCAGGGTGGGGTAGCGCACGCCCTGGCGGGATTTGATGCGGGCGCGCTCTTCCAGCGGAAGTTCGTCCCATTCGTCATGCCATGCGCAGACGGTCACCGGCCCGTAGACCTCGGTGAGGCCGTAGACATGGGTCACGCGGATGCCCATTTCCTCCACCGCGCCAATCACCTTGGCCGGCGGTGCGGCGCCCGCCACCATGGCGTTTACCGGGTGGTCGATGGCGGCCTTGGCCGATTCGGGCATGTTCACCAGCGCGTTGAGCACGATGGGCGCACCGCACAGGTGGCTGACCTGGTGTTCGCGAATCAGGTTGAGGATCTTCTGTGGGTCGACCCGGCGCAGGAATACATGCACGCCTGCCAGGGCAGTCACGGTCCAGGGGTAGCACCAGCCGTTGCAGTGGAACATCGGCAGGGTCCAGAGGTAGGCCGGATGGTTGCCCATGTTCCAGGTCATCTGGTTGCCCAGGGCGTTCAGGTAGGCGCCGCGGTGGTGGTAGACCACGCCCTTGGGGTTGCCGGTGGTGCCGGAGGTGTAGTTCAGCGAGATGGCCTGCCATTCATCCTCGGGCCATTGCCAGGCGTAGTCCGGGTCGCCCTCTGCCAGCAGCGCCTCGTAATCCAGCTCGCTCACGGCCTGGCCTTCGCCGTATTCCGGGTCGTCGACGTCGATCACCAGTGGCGGGTGGTCGAGCATGCCGATGGCGGCGCGGATCACTTCATGAAACTCGCGGTCGGTGATCAGCACCTTGGCCTCGCCGTGCTGCAGCATGAAGGCGATGGCCTCAGCGTCCAGGCGCACGTTCAGGGTGTTGAGCACCGCGCCGATCATCGGCACGCCGAAGTGCGCCTCGAGCATCTGCGGGATATTCGGCAGCATCACCGCCACCGTGTCGCCCTTACCGATGCCGCGGCTGGCCAGGGCCGAGGCCAGGCGCCGGCAGCGCGCGTAGGTCTGCGCCCAGTTGCGGCGGATAGAGCCGTGGATCACGGCCGGGTAATGGGGGTAAACGGCGGCAGTGCGCTCGATGAAGCTGAGGGGGGAGAGGGCGATGTGGTTGACGGCGGCAGGGGCGAGGCCCTGATCGTAGATCGACATGCTGGATACCCGGCGGCTGATTATTAGCTCTTCTGCACCGGCGCATCTGGAAGAGGCCGATGGTTCTCTGGGGTGATTTATATAACAAGCTTGTGGGCATGTGGAAGTACTTCTAGAGTCGTATAGTAAAACTACTATAGTGTTTCTGTTCCTTCCGTAGACCGGTATATCCTTGCCCACCCCCTGCCGCTGGACTCGCTATGACCCAGACCCCGGTTCGACTTCACACCTGGCTGCGCCTGCAGCGCGAGGGCGTGTCCCTGGCCGCCCGCGCCGATGCCCTGTGCCGGGCGTTGCGCGGCTGCCCCGAGGTACGCCAGGCCTTCTATCTGAGCTGGCAGTCTGGTGCGTCCATCTACAGCCATGAAGGCAGCGGTCAGCAGCTACCACCAGGGCAGGGCGATCCGCTGCAAGCCAGCGATGAACGCCTGGTCGAGCGTCTGGCAGAGGATGGGCGGCTGTCGTTGCATCAGCTCCGCCAGCTCGACTGCTGGCTGGCTGGACGTCTGCGCCGGGCCGCGATCAGCCATGGCCAAGCGTTTGACCTGACGCTGGAGATCGGCCAGCGGGGGCTGCTGCTGGTGGAAGTGCACGAAGGCGTGGGGCTGGATTGGCTGGGCTGCGTGCACGAATTGCTCACCACTCTACTCGGCAGCGTCAACGGCCTACTGCGCGCTTCGCCGCTGCTCGGCCATGACCCGCAGCCGAGCCTGCTGGTGGATGCCGGGGCCGCCCCCCTGGAACTGAACGCCGCGCTGCTGGCGATGCTTGGGGAAATGCCCCTGGCCGACGTGTTGCGTTTTTTGCCGGTGAACCATTCCTCTCTTGTGCGTGCCTGTCTGGCCCAGGAGCGCGCCATCGAAGGGGTGGAGGCCCAGTGCGGCGAGCGCATGCTGATCTGGACCTATATCCCCGACCCGCGGGAGCGACGGGTGGTGGCGCGCTGCCGCGAAGCTACCGCGCAGATCCTCGCCGAACGCGAGGCGGCACGGGCGCGTCGGCTCTACCGGCTGATCACTGAGAACACCACCGACCTGATTTCCCGGCACACTCCCGAAGGCCGTTTCCTCGACGCCTCGCCGGCCTCCTGGACCCTGCTCGGCTACTGGCCGGAAGAGCTGCGCGGACAGCTCGCCCAGTGCCTCTTCCATCCCCAGGAACTGGCCCAACTGGTACAGCGCGCCCGGGATGCGCTGGAGCAAGACGGTTATCACACGATGACTTACCGCATTCGCAATCGCGCCGGGCATTACCTATGGTTCGAGACGGCCAGCCGCGCCATTCGCGAGACCTACACCGGGGCCGTGGTGGAGGTGGTCAGCGTTTCCCGCGACATCACCGCGCGGGTGCAGGCCGAGGAGAACCGGCGACGCCTGGCCGAGGTAGTGGAGGCCAATACCGACCCGGTGCTGTTCGTCGACCCCTCTGGGCACATCACGTACCTCAATCCGGCTGCCCGTCGTGCCCTGCGCCTGGAGGCCCGGCAGCCGATGCCGGCGCTGGCCGAGGTGATGCTGGCGGATGATTTGGCGCGCCTGCAGCGCGAGGGCTGGCGCACCGCCGAGCGCAAGGGCGTGTGGAGCATCGATTCGCGGCTGCTGCCCCCAGATGGCAGCGCATCGGTGCCCGTGTCCATGGTGCTGCTGGCCCACAGCACGGCGGGGGGCGAACGCTACTACTCACTGGTGGCCCACGACATGACCGAGCGCGAGCTGCGCGAGGCTCAGCAGCGTCGCCACCAGGATGAGCTGGCGCACACCGCACGGCTGGTGACTTTGGGCGAACTGGCCTCCGGCATCGCCCACGAGATCAACCAGCCGCTCGCCGCGGTGGTCAACTACGCCAGTGCCAGCCAGCGCTACCTGCAATCCCTGGGCAGCAACCCCAAGGCGGCGGAGCGCGTGGCCCAGGGGCTGGAGCGCATCACCGAACACGCCAACCATGCCTCGGAAGTGATCAAGCGGCTAAGGGCCTTCCTGCGCAAGGGGCAGCGCAAGATGCAGGCGCTGGACGTGGCCGAAGTGGCCCGCGAAGCGGTGCGCCTGTGCGCTTGGGAAGCCAGCGCCTGCCAGGTGGCGATCGCCGAGCAATTACCGGACAATCTGCCGCCGGTTTACGCCGATCGGGTGTTGCTGGAACAGGTGCTGCTCAACCTGTTGCGCAACGCAATCGACGCCAACCGCGAGGCTCATCCCGGTCGGGAATCGGTGATCCGGTTGGCTGCCAGTGCACAGGACGGACAACTGCTCATCGAGGTTTGCGATCAGGGGCCAGGGCTCGGCGAAAAGGAACTGGCGCGCATCTTCACTCCCTTCTATACCAGCAAGCCGGATGGCCTGGGCCTGGGGCTGTCGATGAGCCGCAGCATTATCGAAGGATTCGGTGGCGCCCTGGACGGAATGCCGAACGGGGAGGGCGGGCTGCTCATGCGCTGCCGCCTGCCGCTGCAATAACAAGAAGGTAACAGGAGCGATTTGATGTCCAACAGTGGCGAACAGGTGGTCTATGTGGTGGACGACGACCAGGGCATGCTCGATTCCACGGTCTGGCTCCTGGAGTCGGTAGGTCTCAAGGCGCTGCCCTTCACCAGCGGCCGCGCCTTCCTCGACGCCTGCGATGCCAGCCTCGACGCCTGTGTATTGCTCGACGTGCGCATGCCCGGCATGGGAGGCCTCAATGTGCAGGAAGAAATGCGCAGCCGCGGCCTCGACCTGCCTGTGATCTTCGTCAGTGGCCACGCGGATGTGCCGATTGTGGTACGCGCCTTCAAGGCGGGCGCTCATGATTTCATCGAGAAGCCCTACAACGAACAGCTCCTGCTCGATAGCGTGCAGCAGGCATTGTCCCGCGCTGACCACCAGCGCACCGTCTCAGGTAACCAGGGGCAGTTGCAGGAGTGTCTCGACAGTCTGACTCCGCGTGAGCGCGATGTACTGCTGCCGCTGGTGCAGGGCTACACCAACCGCGAGATTGCCGAGCAGTTGGACATTAGCGTGAAGACCATCGACCTCTATCGTGCCCGCGTGATGAAACGCATGCAGGCCGAGCGCCTGCCTGACCTGGTGGGCATGGCCATCGCGGCCGGCCTGGTGGACCCTCTGAAACTGCGCTAGGCAGAACCCGAGTGTTCAGCCGTAGGGTGGACCACGCTTCACTGGTCCACCATCGAGGTCCGGTATGGCGCCGCTGGTGAATGGAAAAGCGCCATTCACCCTGCGGGGCTGCGGCTTTGACATGGAATCTCCCTCAGGCAGGGTTAATGTTTAGTCGTTGGTTAACCAAAGATAGGAAAACCTGAATTTTATTCACCCATCCCGCCGTGCGAGCCTCCAACGCATTCCAATAAAGCAGCTTTCCCACATGGGTTGTTCCACTCCGCACACTTCTCCGCTCCGCGCCCTGACCCTCGGTCAGAGCCGCGCTGCCCGCCGTGCTCCCGGAGTCGCTCCCAAGGTCCAGTTCTTCCGTAAGTGGGCCTCCCATCTCGTGATTTCCCTGCCGCTCGAACTTGCTTTCTGGGCGCTCTGGCATTGCCGCCACGCTCGTCCGCCGGACAGCGCTCTCGCCTGATCGGGCCGCCATCGCTGCGGCCAACCTCACCCAGAAAGAGAAATTCGACCCTTGCCCGAACCGGTGAGGGCCAGTTTGCGTGCCCATGGGCACTAAAGAGAGCGACATGACATTTGCCAGCGTGCAGGAAGCCCGGGATTTCCTCGAACAGAATCCGGACATCGACGCATTCGAACTCTTCATCCTCGACGCCAATGGCGTGCCTCGCGGCAAGCTGCTGCATCGCGACGAGCTCCTGGCCGTTTACGAAACCGGCCGTCCGTTACCCAGCACTATCCTGGGCCTGACCATGCATGGCGAGGATGTGGAAAACTCCGGCCTGGTGTGGGATGTGGGCGATATCGATTGCCGCGCCTATCCGCTGGCCGGCAGCCTGGTTCGCATGCCCTGGCGCAAGATGCCCACCGCCGCCGTGCAGGTCAGCATGCACCCGCAAGAGGGCATGCCCGCCGCCATCGCGGACCCGCGTCATGTGCTGGTGGAAGTGATCGATCGCCTCAAGGCCGATGGCTTACACCCGGTAATGGCCTGCGAGCTGGAGTTCTACCTGCTGGACCAGAAGCGCGACGCTGACGGCCGTCCGCAGCCGGCGCTGGATGCCGATGGCCACCGCCCGCGTGGCACCCAGGTCTATGGTCTGCGTGAGCTGGAACAGATCGAGCCGTTCCTCGCCGATCTCTATGCCGCCTGCAAGGCTCAAGGCATCCCGGCGCGCACCGCGATCTCCGAATATGCTCCGGGCCAGGTGGAAATCACCCTGGAACATGGCGATGCGCTGCAAGCCATGGATCAGGCGGTGCGTTACAAGCGCCTGGTCAAGGGCGTTGCCCACGCCCACGGCATGCAGGCCTGCTTCATGGCCAAGCCCTTTGCCGAGATCGCCGGCACCGGCATGCACATGCATGTGAGCCTCGCCGACGCCGAAGGCCGCAACCTGTTCGCCAGCGAAGACCCTGCCGGTACCCCGCTGCTGCGCCAGTCCGTGGGGGGCATGCTCAAGAGCCTGCTGGATTCGCTGCTGCTGTTCTGCCCCAACGCCAACTCCTATCGCCGCTTCCAGGCCAATAGCTACGCACCGCTGGCGCCGACCTGGGGTGTGGATAACCGCACTGTGAGCCTGCGTGTGCCGGGCGGCCCGGCCAACAGCCGGCATATCGAGCACCGCATCTGCGGGGCCGACGCAAACCCGTACCTGGCGGCCGCGGCCATCCTTGCCGGTATCCACCGCGGTATCCGCGAGAACATCGATCCGGGTAATCCGATCGAGGGCAACGGTTA
Source organism: Pseudomonas sp. BN606 (assembly GCF_029873115.1). Lineage (NCBI taxonomy): Bacteria > Pseudomonadati > Pseudomonadota > Gammaproteobacteria > Pseudomonadales > Pseudomonadaceae > Pseudomonas > Pseudomonas sp. BN606. The sequence continues at coordinate 8,590 of NZ_SSOF01000076.1, forward strand.
CGCCCAGGCCAAGGAGCTGCTGCCCACCGACTGGCTGACTTCACTGTGTGCCCTGGAGCGCTCCAGCTGGGCACGCGACGCGTTCGGTACCGCCTTCCTCGGCGTCTATCTGGCCGTGAAACGCGCCGAGTACCGCCAGTTCATGTCCGAAGTTGGTGAGCAGGACTGGCGCTGGTACCTGAACCAGGCCTAAGCCGGAGAACGACCGTCCGTTTCTGTTTGTGGGAGCGAATTCATTCGCGAATCGCTCCCCGGAATTGAAGGCCCCTGTGGCCAAGAAGGATCCACCCATGACCGCTGCAATCAAACATCCGCTGCCCGCCGCCGAGCGCGCGCCTTCCTATTACTCCGCGACCCTCAACGAGGAGACCGCGTACCCCACGCTCGAAGGTGAAGTGAATGTCGACGTCGCCATTATTGGTGGCGGCTTCACCGGTGTAGCCACGGCAGTGGAAATGGCGGAGCGCGGCTACAAGGTGGCCCTGGTGGAGACCCACAAGATTGGCTGGGGCGCCACCGGCCGCAACGGCGGCCAGGTGACCGGCAGCCTCTCGGGCGATGCGGCCATGCGCAAGCAGATGAGTCGGTTCCTGGGCAAGGATGTGGACGATTTCATTTGGTACCTGCGCTGGCGTGGTCACGAGATCATCAAGAGCCGCGTGGCGAAGTACGGCATCCAGTGCGACCTGAAGCATGGCCACCTGCATGCCGCGATGAAGGCCTCGCACATGGACGAGCTGAAGGCTTCCTATGACGAAGCGGTGCGCCGTGGCATGGCGGACGACGTGACCCTGCTGGATGCGGCCGGCGTGCGCGAACACCTGGATTCCAATCTGTACGTCGGCGCCATCAAGAACACCCGCAACATGCACCTGCATCCGCTGAACCTGTGCATCGGCGAAGCCAAGGCCGCTGCCAGTCTGGGCGCGCTGATCTTCGAGCATTCCGAGGTGCAGGACATCATCCACGGCGACCGCCCGGCGGTGGTCACCAGCCGTGGCCGGATCAACGCCCAGCAAATCCTGCTGGCAGGGGACGTCTACCACAAGCTGGAGCGCAAGAAGCTCAAGGGCATGATCTTCCCGGCCATGGGCGGGATCGTTACCACCAAACCCCTGGGCGACCTGGCCAAGGAACTCAACCCGCAGGACCTGGCCGTGTACGACTGCCGCTTCGTGCTCGACTACTACCGCATGACGGGCGATGGTCGCCTGCTGTTCGGCGGTGGTGCCAACTACTCCGGCCGCGACTCCCGCGATATCGCCGCAGAGCTGCGCCCCTGCATCGAGCGCACGTTCCCGAAACTCAAGGGCGTGGAGATCGACTTCAAGTGGAGCTGCGCCATGGGCATCGTGATGAACCGCATCCCGCAGCTGGGCAAGCTGTCGAAGAACGTCTGGTACTGCCAGGGCTACTCCGGCCACGGCGTGGCGACCACCCACATCATGGGTGAGGTCATGGCCAATGCCATTAGCGGCAGCCTGGAGAAGTTCGACACCTTCGCCCAGTGCCAGCATATCCGGGTGCCGCTGAGCGAGCGCCTCGGCAATCACATGCTGGCGGTAGGCATGTGGTACTACCAGATGATGGAAAAGCTGCGCTGACCGATTTGTTGTGCGTCCTTATAAAGCCGGCCTTGTGCCGGCTTCTTTTTGTCTGGCTGGTCCCCTGAGCTGATAGCGCTTGGGGTCGGCCTGTCTGCACTGAATGTTGCAGGTAGCTCCATTGCCCGTATGAGCTGGCTTGCCAGCGAATGGCCCCTTTTCGCTAGCAAGCTAGCTCCTACAAGGCTCCTGGACCGAAGGTCGATCCGCTGCACCAACAAAAAGCCCCGCATTTGCGGGGCTTTCAGGCAAGGCGCCAATCACAGGTCGAAGTCGTAGTCGGAAAGCTGTTTCTGCAGGCGGCGTTCTTCGAGGTAGTTGTCGATGATGCGGCGCTTGGTCAGGTTGGTCTTCGCGGTTTCGGCCGGGGCTTCCGAATCGTCGGATTCCTCGGAGACGAATTCCTCTTCGAGTTCGATTTCTTCTTTGGCAGTGGTCATAAGGTTCACTCCACAATGCGGGGCGCTATTGGCGCACCTTATAACCACAAAGCCAGAGCCGGTAAAAAAGATTTTTTCAATCAGATACCTGAGTGAATCAATAGGACATCAATCGTCGGACGTCTTCGCCTTGTATTCGCACAGGTCCTCTATACGGCATGCGCCACAGCGCGGTTTGCGGGCCACGCAGACATAGCGGCCGTGCAGGATCAGCCAGTGGTGGGCATCCAGCAGGAATTCTTTTGGCACGAATTTCAGCAGCTTTTTCTCGACTTCCAGCACGTTTTTACCGGGGGCGATGCCGGTGCGATTGCTGACTCGGAAGATGTGCGTGTCCACGGCCATGGCGGGTTGGCGGAAGGCGGTATTGAGCACCACGTTGGCCGTCTTGCGGCCCACGCCGGGCAGGGCCTCGAGGTCCTCGCGGTTGTCCGGCACCTGGCTGCCGTGCTTCTCGACGAGGATGCGGCACGTCTCGATGACGTTCTTTGCCTTGCTGTTGTACAGGCCGATGGTCTTGATGTACTCCGACAGGCCTTCCACACCCAGGGCATGGATGGCTTCCGGGGTATTGGCCACCGGGTACAGCTTCGCCGTGGCCTTGTTCACACCGACATCGGTCGACTGGGCGGAAAGGATGACCGCGATCAGCAACTCGAACGGCGTGCTGTAGGCCAGTTCGGTGGTGGGGTTGGGGTCGTCGTCGTGGAGGCGGCGGAAGATTTCGTAGCGTTTGGCGGCGTTCATCAGGAGTCAGCGGTCTTCGTGGTCAGTTGGCGCCAGAGGGCCATTAGTGTGCCGAGCAGGATAAAGGCGCCAGGTGCGAGGGCGAACAGGAGAATGCCATCGGCGCCGAACTGCAAGCGCCAGCCGAGCGCGACCGGCCCCAGCAGCCAGTCGAAGTGGGCGAACAGACTGGCATGTCCGAGGGCTTCCCGCAGGGTGCCCAGCAGCAGGGCGAGCAACGTGAAGACGAGCCCCGCGCGCAGGCCGCCGGCGGCCGTGGAATCCATTGCGGCGAGTTGCAGGCACGGCAGTACCAGCAGGTAGAGGTAGGGGCCGAGGGCGCGATGCAGCTCGAAGGCGCCGGCCTGCAACAGCAGACTGGCCAGGCTCGTCAGCAGGGCGGCCAGCAGCATCGCGCCGAACCAGTAGCCGGTGTCTTGCAGATGGCGCCGCAGCAACGGCAGGAGCAGGCCAAATACCGCAAGGACAGGCAATCCGGCCAAGGCGAGCCCCAGCCCTTTGATCAGCAGGTCGGTGGCACCTGTCAGCAAGGCCAGGCCCATCAATCCGAGTTGTCTGGCGTTCATGGCGATGGGCTCCCGAGCAGCAATTGGCGATGGCCATCGAAGTACTGCAGCGCGTGCTGGATGGCGCTGACTACGGCGCGGGAAGTGATGGTGGCGCCGGCAATCTGGTCGAACTCGCCCTTGTCGGCCTCGACTCGCCATTCCGCTTCTGGATGGCTGGCCAGGGAGGCGTCGGCGAAGATTTGCAGCCAGCTGCTGCGGGCGGGTTCGATTCGGTCACCTATTCCCGCGGTTTCCCGGTGGTCGAGGACCTTGGTGGCCAGCAGGCGTCCGTCCGGGCGTATGGCCAGCAGCAGGCGGATCGGCCCCTCGTATCCTTTGGCGGTGGCCGGCAGCAGAACGGCTACCGGAGTGCCTTCGCGAGTAGCGAGCCAGGCCTGGGTTGGCGCCGGTTCACCCAGCAGTTCGCTGGCGGGCAGGGTGATGGGTTGGGCCAGTGGATGGTTGTCGTAGCTGCCAGGGGGAAGCAGATCGAGCAGGGCACGCTCGTCGGCGGAGCGGCGTTCGGCCGCTATGCGGCCATCGAGCAGTTGGCTGGTGACGACCACTACGGCCAGGCCAAGTCCCGCCAGTGCGGCCAGCAATGCCAGGCTGCGCCCGTTCATGGCTGCGTCTCCTGGCCACGCGCGGCGAGGCGGTCGAGGGTCGGCACGACCAGGTTCATCAGCAGGATGGCGAAGGCCATGCCGTCCGCATAGCCACCCCAGGTACGGATCGCATACACCAGGACGCCGGCGCCTACGCCGAACAACAGTCGCGCGCGATCACTACCGGCGCCGGATACGGGTTCGGTGGCAATGAAGAACGCACCGAGCATCGTCGCGCCGCTGAACAGGTGGAACAGGGGTGAACCATTGGAGTCCGAGCCGGAGCCGTTCCAGCACAGCAGGCTGATCACGAAGAGACCTGCCAGCAGGCCCACTGGCGCGTGCCAGCGAATCACCTGGCGTTGCAGCAGGAACAGGCCACCCAGCAGGAACGCCAGATTGACCCATTCCGTGCCGCGCCCACCAAAGCTGCCGAACGCGTGGTGACCGGCGAAGAGCTCGTCGATGGTCAGGCGGTTGTTGTGCTTGAGGCTGTCCAGCGCGGTGGCCTGGCTCCAGCCATCCACCAGTCCGCCGCCGAAGCCCAACACCTGCTGCAGGGATTCACCCAGGCCGGGGTGCTGGCCCGGCGCGGGCCATTGGTTGAGGTGTGCCGGGAAGGCCACCAGCACCAGGGCGTAGCCGAGCATGGCCGGGTTGAAGGGGTTCTGGCCAAAACCGCCGAACAGTGCCTTGCCGAACAGCAGGGCAAAGGCACAGGCGCAGGCGGTAAGCCACCAGGGCGAATAGGGCGGCAGGGCAAGTGCCAGCAGCGTGGCGCTGACCAAGGCGCTGCCCTCGCCCAGCAGCGGCTGGTTGAACAGTGAGGTTTCGGGCGTGGCGGGCTGCCGGAGCTGGCGACGTACTACAGCTTCACAGATCAGGGCGACCGGGATGGCGATCATCAATTGCAGGAGGCTGCCCCAGCCGTATTGCCAGAACAGGGCGAGCAGGCCCGGCAGGCAAGCGACCAGCACCAGTTGCATGCTGGGGCGCGGGTCGAAGGCCGGGCGGGTCGTCATGAGCGGACCTGCAAGAAATCGTAGGAGCGAGCTTGCTCGCGAAGAATGCAGTTCCACATCTGTTCGCGAGCAAGCACGCTCCTACAAGGGCTACGGTCTGGGTTGTTCATTTAGTGCTTGCTCAGCCTTATGCAGGCGCTCGCGGGCCTGGGCCAGTGCCGCCGGGTCGGCATCGGGCTGGCGTTCCAGCTTGCTGAGGTCGGCGCGGGCATAAGCCAACTCGGTCTTGATGGCGCGCATGGCTGGGTCAACTGGGCGCTTCTCGATACGCTGCAAATTCGGTGGTTGCTTGCCCGAAGCGTCTTCGGCGGTGTGCAGGGCGGTTTCAGCATCGGCGAGTGCCAGGCGCAAGGACGCCAGTTCGGCCGCGTTCGCGCCCCGATGCTCGGCGCTCTTGAGCGCCGCTCGGTGGCTGGCAAGGGCAATCTTGGCCTGCTTGAGGCGGGCCTCGCCTTCGCTGATGGGGGCGGGTGCGGCTGGCGAGCCATGGGCTGCATCCAGTCGTTGTTGAGCCTGCTCCACGGCCGCACGCAGTTCGACCAGTTGGGCCTGCTGATCCTCAGTGGGGGATTCGCCGAAGGCTTTCTCGGCCCTCGCCAACTGGGTGCGGCTCATTGCAGCGGCGATTTTCGCCTGCTTGAGGGTGGCTTCGTCTGCCTGCGGAGCGGCGTCTTCCAAGGCTGCCTTGAGTGCGGCCTGGGCCTTCTCGTTGGCGGCACGTAATTCGACGACCAGAGCCTGCAAGTCGGAAGTGCCATAAACCTCCAGCTTGTCTTCGGCCTTCTTCAGCGCCACCTGAGCCATGGCAGCTTCGATCTTCAGGCGCTTCTGCTGGTCGCTGAGACTCGGGGTGGCGGCCTTCTGGGCCTTCACCCGTTCGATGGCAGCCTGCACCGCGTCCAGCGGCGCAGCGGCAGTGCTCTGCTGGGCCTCTGCGGCTCGGGCGGCACGGGCTTCGCGTTCAGCCCGGCGACGAGCGTCGTCACGGGCAAGTCGTGCGTTGCGAAACTCGAAACGCTGACGGAACTGGTCGGCGTGCTGGCGCTGGGCGCTTGCGGCAGGTTCGGCCAGGGGCAGGATGTCGATGCAGTCCACGGGACAGGGCGCCACGCAGAGTTCGCAGCCGGTGCATTCATCCGTGATGACGGTGTGCATCTGCTTGGCGGCGCCGACGATGGCGTCCACCGGGCAGGCCTGGATGCACTTGGTGCAGCCAATGCATTCCGCCTCGCGGATGAACGCGATCTGCGGCGGAACCGGGCCGTTGGGTGCATCCAGCGGAAGGGGCTGGACCTTCAGCAGGTCGGCCAGGGCATGAATGGTGGCGCTGCCGCCGGGGGGGCACTTGTTGATTGCCTCGCCCTGGGCGATGCCTTCGGCGTAGGGCTTGCACCCGGGGTGACCACACTTGCCGCACTGGGTTTGTGGCAGCAGGGCGTCGATGCTCTGGATCAGGCTGGCCTGGCTCATTGCGCCCCCATGCCATTGAATCCCAGGAAGGCCAGGCCCATCAGGCCGGCGCAGACCAGCAGCAAGGGCGTGCCGCGAAAGGCGGCCGGCACCTTCGTTTCATCCACTTGCTGCAGCAGATCGTCCAGCAGGGTCAGCACCAACCAGAATCCCAGGCCTCCGCCGAGGCCCAGGCCGATAGCCACTCCAAAGCCGCTCTCACTGCCGATGAGCATGGCGCCCAGTGCTGCACCGTTCGCCAGCAACAGCGGCCAGAGCCCCTCGCGAGGCAGGCTAGGGCAAGCGCGGCCGACGCCTTCGAGGCAGAGCCAGGCGAGCGGGGCGAGCAAAGGCAGGAAGATGAACAGACGTAGCGCGCCCAGCTCCAAAGGAACCAGGATGAACTGGTCGAGCAGCCAGGCAATCGGGGTAGCCACGGCGATCAGCGCGCCACCCGCCAGGGCCAGCGCCCGGCTGCGCGACTGGCGCAGGCTGTCGGCGCCAAGGGGCAGGCCGAGGATGAGGTTGTTGACCAGCGCTGCACCGAGCAGGGTGAAGATGAAGTCGGTCATAGGGACGTAGCGTCGCCAGGCTGAAAAAGGGGCCGCGTATTATCCGGAATGCAGTCGGAGCGGTACAGGGGCACGGCCGTGAGGGCCGGGCTCTGTTACAAGGCTAGCTCAGGACCATGCGAATTCGGTTGGCGGGCTGAAGCCAGCGATGGGCCTCGCTTCCAACGTATCCGGTGCGAGAGTGGATTGCCGGTGCTCCTGAACAAAAATGCCCGCAGGAGCGGGCATTTTTTTTGGAGCTTGTGGTGTTACTTGACGCGCTGACCGGGCTTGGCGCCGCTGTCCGGGCTGAGCAGGTAGATTTCCTCGCCTCCGGGGCCGGCGGCCAGGACCATGCCTTCGGAGACGCCGAACTTCATCTTGCGCGCCGCCAGGTTGGCGACGTACAGGGTGAGGCGGCCTTCCAGCTTGCTCGGGTCCGGGTAGGCGCTCTTGATGCCGGAGAAGACGTTGCGCTTGGCATCGCCGATATCCAGGGTCAGGCGCAGCAGCTTGTCAGCGCCTTCGACGAGCTCGGCCTTCTCGATCAGCGCGATGCGCAGGTCGACGGCGGCGAAGGTGTCGAAGGCGATTTCCGCCGCCAGCGGGTCCTTCGTCAGTTCGCCATTGCCCTTGGGCGCCGAGGCGGCCGCCAGGTCTTCCTTGGAGGCGGCGACCATGGCTTCGATCTTCGCAGGCTCGATGCGGGTCATCAGCGGGTTGAACGGGTTCAGTTGGTGGTCGGCGAGCAGCGTCTTATGGTCATCCCAGGCCAGCGGGGCGACATTGAGGAATTGCTCGGCAGCGACGGCCAGTTGCGGCAGCACGGGCTTGAGGAAGATCACCAGCTGGCGGAACAGGTTGACGCCTGCGGCGCATACGGCCTGCACTTCGGCTTGCTTGCCTTCCTGCTTGGCCAGGGCCCAGGGCGCCTTGTCGGCGATCCAGGCATTGGCGCGGTCGGCCAGGGCCATGATTTCGCGCATGGCGCGGGCGAAGTCACGGTTCTCGTAGGCTTCGGTGATGCTCGGTGCGGCGGCAGCGAACTCGGTGAACAGCTCGGGCGCGGCGTTCTCGGCTACCAGCTTGCCGGCATTGCCCTTGTGGATAAAGCCGGCGCAGCGGCTGGCGATATTGACCACCTTGCCCACCAGGTCGGAGTTGACCTTCTGCACGAAGTCCTCGAGGTTCAGGTCGAGGTCGTCGACGCTGCGGCTCAGCTTGGACGCGTAGTAATAGCGCAGGTATTCCGGCTGCAGGTGATCCAGGTAGGTGCGTGCCTTGATGAAGGTGCCGCGGGACTTGGACATCTTCTGGCCATTCACGGTCAGGTAGCCGTGCACGTTCAGCGCGGTCGGCTTGCGGTAACCGGCGCCTTCGAGCATGGCGGGCCAGAACAGGGCGTGGAAGTTGACGATGTCCTTGCCGATGAAGTGGTACAGCTCGGCGTTGGAGTCCTTGTTCCAGAAGGCGTCGAAGTCCAGTTCCGGGCGGCGCGCGCAGAGGTTCTGGAAGCTCGCCATGTAGCCGATCGGGGCGTCCAGCCAGACATAGAAGTACTTGCCGGGGGCGTCCGGGATCTCGAAGCCGAAGTAAGGCGCGTCACGGCTGATGTCCCACTCCTGCAGGCCAGCGTCCAGCCATTCGGCGATCTTGTTGGCCACCGAATCCTGCAGGGCGCCGCTGCGGGTCCACTCCTTCAGCATGGCGTCGAAGTCCGGCAGCTTGAAGAAGTAGTGCAGGGACTCTTTCAGCACCGGAGTGGCGCCGGAAATGGCGGACTTCGGGTTCTTCAGTTCGGTAGGCGAGTAGGTCGCACCGCACACTTCGCAGTTGTCGCCGTACTGGTCGTCGGCCGCGCATTTCGGGCAGGTGCCCTTGATGAATCGGTCGGCCAGGAACATCTGCTTGTCCGGGTCGAAGTACTGGGTCACCGGACGGGTGGCGATGTGGCCGGCGTCGCGCAGCTTGGTATAGATGCTGCTGGACAGCGCGCGGTTCTCCTCCGAATGGGTGGAGTGGTAATTGTCGAAGTCCACCAGGAAGTCGGCGAAGTCGGTGGTGTGCTCGGCGCGCACGTTGTCGATCAGCTGCTCGGAAGTGATGCCTTCCTTTTCGGCGCGCAGCATGATGGCCGAGCCGTGGGCGTCGTCAGCGCAGACGTAGACAGCCTGGTTGCCACGCATCTTCTGGAAGCGCACCCAGATATCGGTCTGGATGTACTCAACCATATGCCCGAGGTGGATGGACCCGTTGGCATAGGGAAGGGCGCTTGTCACAAGAATCTTGCGGGGCTCGGTCATGGTGCTCGGCTACCGGATACGAAACAAAAGGGAAGTCGGCAACTATATAGGCCCGGCGCGATTTTTTCACCCGTGGGCGACCCAGCGGTGAGGTGGTCGGGTAGGATAGCCGCCTGATTTGCTCGGTCTTTCCGGAGTCATGCGATGAGTAGCCTTTCCCGCGCCCAGGTCGAAGCCACCCTGCGCCAGTTCACCGATCCCCACCTCGACCAGGACCCGGTCAGCGCCGGCTGCCTGCGCGAAGTCGATATCCAGGGCGGCAACGTCCGCGTGCGCCTGGAGCTGGGTTATGCCGCCGGGCTGTTCAAGTCCGGTTGGGCACAGATGCTGAAAATGGCCCTGGAGAACCTGGCTGGCGTCGACCGCGCCGAGGTCCAGGTGGATTGCGTCATCGAGGCGCACAAGGCCCAGGAGCAGGTGCCGGCGCTGGCCAACGTGAAGAACATCATCGCCGTGGCCTCCGGCAAGGGCGGCGTGGGCAAGTCCACCACCGCCGCCAACCTGGCGCTGGCGCTGGCACGCGAAGGCGCGCGGGTGGGCATTCTCGATGCCGATATCTATGGCCCCAGCCAGGGCATCATGTTCGGCATTCCCGAAGGTACTCGGCCGAAGGTTCGCGACCAGAAGTTCTTCGTGCCGGTGGAAGCTCATGGCGTGCAGGTGATGTCCATGGCGTTCCTGACCGACGACAACACCCCTGTGGTGTGGCGCGGTCCGATGGTCTCAGGCGCGCTTATCCAGCTGATCACCCAGACCGCCTGGGAAGACCTGGACTACCTGGTTGTGGACATGCCACCGGGCACCGGCGACATCCAGCTGACCCTGGCGCAGAAGGTGCCGGTGGCCGGCGCGGTGATCGTCACCACCCCGCAGGACCTGGCGCTACTGGATGCCAAGAAGGGCGTGGAGATGTTCCGCAAGGTGAACATCCCGGTACTCGGGGTCGTGGAAAACATGGCTGTGCACATCTGCTCCAACTGCGGACACGCCGAGCACCTGTTCGGCGAGGGCGGCGGCGAGAAGCTGGCGGCCCAGTACGGCGTGGATCTGCTGGCGTCGCTGCCGCTGTCCATGGCCATCCGCATGCAGTCCGATGGTGGCAAACCCACCACCATCGCTGACCCGGAAAGCCAGATCGCGATGATCTACCAGCAGGCGGCCCGCTGCGTTGGGGCGCGCATTGCGCTGTCCGACCAGGCTGCCACCGCCATGCCGAACATCACTATCAGCGACGACTGACGCTCCGACCATCCGGCGGGGCCTTTGCCGAGGCTTTCGCCGGGCTGTAAGATTCGCCGTCAAATTTTCAGCCCCTGACAGGACGCCCGCCATGACCATCAAATCGGATAAGTGGATTCGCCGCATGGCGCTGGAGCACGGCATGATCGAGCCGTTCGTCGAGCGCCAGATTCGCGGTGCGGACGATAGCCGGGTGATTTCCTACGGCGTTTCCAGCTACGGCTATGACGTGCGCTGCGCCGCCGAATTCAAGGTGTTCACCAACATCCATTCCGCCGTGGTCGACCCGAAGAACTTCGACGAGAAGAGCTTCGTCGACATCAACAGCGACGTCTGCATCATTCCGCCGAACTCCTTCGCGCTGGCCCGCACTGTGGAATACTTCCGCATTCCCCGTGATGTGCTGACCATCTGCCTGGGCAAGAGCACCTATGCCCGCTGCGGCATCATCGTCAACGTGACCCCGCTGGAACCCGAGTGGGAAGGCCACGTGACCCTGGAGTTCTCCAACACCACCAACCTGCCGGCGAAAATCTATGCTCACGAAGGCGTGGCGCAGATGCTGTTCCTGCAGTCGGACGAGGCGTGTGAGGTCTCTTACAAGGATCGTGGCGGCAAGTACCAAGGCCAGACCGGGGTTACCTTGCCCAAGGCCTGAGGCCAATGGGCAATGAAAGAACCGGGCTCGATGCCCGGTTTTTTTGTGCCCGGTGTCCGCAGGTCGGAAAGCTTGAATGCCTGGCGGAGGGTGGGGCTCTATCCAGGGAACTCCCTACCACGGAGGAATCCGGGATGCACATCGAAAAACTCATAGAGACACTGTCGCCGGAGTCCAGCTTCCTGCTGGGGACTGTCCTGCGCGAACTACTGGCCGGTCGCGACCCGTTGCACGAGGAAGGGCCCGGCGATCCGGGACAGCCCGACGAGCCGAGTCAGCCCCATGAGCCGGGCGAGCCCACCATTCCTGATGAGCCACCACCGGCGCCGGTGGTCTGAGGTTCAGGGCACCAGCGGCAGGATGCGCTTGTGCTGGGTGTTGTCGTAGGTGCGAACGATGGTGGCGTAGGCTTCGGGGCTGACTTGCTGACCGTGCAGGAAAGCGTCGATCTCGATGTAGGTCACCCCGTGAGCTTCTTCATCGGGCTTGCCGGGGCGCAGTTCTTCCAGGTCGGCGGTGGGCACTTTGTGGACCGCGCTTTCCGGTGCGCCCAAATGACGGGCGATGCTGCGTACCTGGTTCTTTACCAGACCGGAGAGGGGGGCGAGGTCGCAGGCACCATCGCCGAACTTGGTGAAGAAGCCCATCACCGCCTCGGCTGCGTGGTCGGTACCGATCACCAGGCCATTGTTTGCGTTGGCGATGGCGAACTGGGCCACCATGCGGATGCGCGCCTTGATGTTGCCGGTGACGAAGTCGCGGCGCGCGTCGGTGAGGTGGTTCAGGTGGGTAACCTGCTCGGACAGCCCGATCACGCTGTCCGCAATGTTCACGGTTTCTTCTTCGTCGGCACGAATGAAGTTCATCGCCACCTGCGCATCCGCCTCGTCGTGCTGGACGTTGTAGGGCAGGCGCACGGCGATGAAACGGTAGCCGGCATCACCCGTCTCGGCACGCAACTCCTCGACGCTGAGTTGGGCCAGGCGGCCGGCGGTGGTGGAATCGACGCCGCCGCTGATGCCCAGCACCAGGACCTTCAGGCCGGACTTGCGCAGGCAGTCCTTGATGAAGCTCTTGCGGCGTTCGACTTCGGCCACCAGGGCTGCTTCGTCGGCGAAGGGCGGGACAACATCCAGGGCTTTGGCGATTTCTTGCTGGCGGTTGCTCATGTGCGGAGTCCTTACTGGGCGTCGGTGACGCGGAAAACGTGTTTCAGGTAGGTGACGAAATTTTCGTCGCGGCATTGGGTCTTGCCCGGCTCATCGGAAATCTTCGCCACCGGTTGGCCGTTGCAGGCTGTCATCTTGATCACGATGTTCATGGGCTCGACCCCCGGGATATCGCAGGTCAGGTTCGTGCCTATGCCGAAGCTGACCTGGATGCGCCCGCGCAGGGCGCGGTAGAGCTCGAGTGCGCGGGGCATGTCGAGGCCGTCGGAGAATACGAGGGTCTTGGTCTGTGGGTCTATGCCCAGATTCTGGTAATGCCGGATGGCTCTTTCCGCCCATTGCAGCGGGTCGCCGGAGTCGTGGCGCAGGCCGTCGAAGAGCTTGGCGAAGTACAGGTCGAAGTCGTTGAGGAAGGCCTGCATGTTGATGCAGTCGGTCAGTGCGATGCCCAGCAGGCCCCGGTACTCGCGGACCCAACAGTCGAGCGCGGCGATCTGGCTGTCGGTCAGTCGCGGGCCGAGTTGCTGATGGGCCATCAGCCATTCGTGGGCCATAGTGCCGATGGGCTTGATGTCGTACTCGCGGGCCAGGTGCACGTTGCTGGTGCCGACGAAACGGCCGGGGAAGTCGCGCTTGAGGATGTGCACGACTTCTTCCTGGACCTTATAGGAGAAGCGCCGGCGGGTACCGAAGTCCGCCAGCTGGAATCCGCTGAGTTCCTCGTCACTGGCATTGGCCTTGAGCCAGTCGAGCTTGCGATAGAGCCTTTCGCGGGCGTGGGTCAACTTGACGTCGCGATAGCGGTAACGGTTGCGGACTTCGCTGATGATCGCCAGTAACGGAATCTCGAAGAGGATCACGTGCAGCCAGGGGCCGCGCAGGCGGACGCAGATCTGGCCGTTGTCGATACCCAGTTGCAGGTAGCGCAGGTTGAAGCGGAACAGGCTGAGGAAACGGGTGAAGTCCGGCTTGATGAAGGGGATGCGCTCGAGGAAGTTCAGTTGGTCAGGAGTGATGGAGATGTCCGCCAGTTGCTCGATCTGGAAGCGGATTTCCGCGAGGTAGGGCGTCAGGTCTTCATCGTTGCGGCAGCGGAACTCCCACTCGACTTCTGCGTTGGGATAGTTGTGCAGCACCGCCTGCATCATCGTCAGCTTATAGAAGTCGGTGTCCAGCAGGTTCTGAATGATGCGGCCGGAAAAGGCGCTGTCGGGCATGGTCGGTTCTCGGGGCTCCGGGCAAACCGTGGAAAGGGCGCAGGATGCGGCACCGGCGGGTGTTACGCAAGATTGCGGGCACTACCTCCCATGCGGAATGCCGGGCAAAAGAAAAGGCACCCGAGGGTGCCTTGAAATGTGATCTATGGAGTAAGTCCACCAGATCAGAGCGATGGGGCGGTGGGAAGTTCCACCGCTTGCCGATCATTTTTGCGGGGTCAGCATCAGGCGCTTGGTGCCATAGACGGCATCGAGGTTCTGCGGCTGGAAGGGGAACTTCACGTAGCGCGCCTTCAGCCAGGCATCGATGCCGTCGGCATAGTGCGGGCTGGCCGGGTTGCCGGACTGGCCGGAGCTGTTCACACCGATCATGGGCTCGGGCTGGCCGAAGTCGACGATGATGCGCATGGCCGGAATCAGCCAGGTATCGAAGTCTTCGCCCCAGTGGTAGGCCGAGACGTTGAGGGTGGTGTGGTCACCGCCGGCCGGGTAGGGGCCGCGATCCAGATAGCCCTTCAGGGCGTTGAGGCCGCTGCGCTGGCTGGCGCTCATGTACGGCGCCAGCTGGGTGCTGTCGGTGACCCACTCATAGGTGTGCAGCTTGCCCCATTGCCAGGCCTTGCGGTCCGCTCCCAGGCGGCCTTCGGCGTAGCTGACGGCGGCGGCCAGGCTGCGCGCGAGGATGGCTGGCTTGTCTTCCTTCTGCGGGGTGTTCACATCGTCCCAGAACGGGCTGTCGACGCGCCCCAGCAGGTGATCAGCCTGGGCTGAATAGGACAGGTCGGCGGTCTGCACCAGGGTGCGCCAGGCCGGGTTGCTCTCCGGGCCCAGTTCGTCGAGGAAGATCTGCCGCGCGCTTTCGTGGAGGAAGGCGCCGTAGTAGGCGGCGTCGGCCGACGTCGGACTGAGGCGGCCGTCGAACGACAGCAGACGGTCGAGGCCTTCCTGGGCCTTGGCCCGGTCGGTGGGCGGCAGGGCATTGATGGCCTGTTTGAGCGGCTGGGCCATGCCGGGGTCCTGCAGCATGGTCTTGAGCTTGGCCGGGAATGGGCTGGTCTGGTCGTACTGCATGGTGATCATGCTCTGCCAGTCGTGCTTGCCGCTGCCGCCAGCCAGTTCGGCGATGCGCTCGGCGCGCTCCGGGTAGTACCAGGAGTTGGACAGCTGCACGCCGTAGCCGCCCTGCACGGTGCGGTGGTTGGCGGTGCCGAGCCAGCCCTGAGCCGGGTCCTGGTCGTAAGGATGGAGCATCGGGTCGGCGTAGCCGTCCCAGTCGTAGCGGCCGTCCCAGCCTGGGGAAGGCAGCAGGCCACGGCCTTCGCGGCGGTTCGGGTAGCGGCCGGTCACCTGCCAGGCGATGTGCTTGTCATCGGCGTAGAGGATGTTCAGGCCCGTTGCACGGATGGAGCGGGTGGCCTCGTGGGCTTGGTCCACTGACTGTGCGCGGGACAGGGCAAAGAAGGCGTCCAGGGACTGGTCGGCTTCAAACTGGCTGGTCTGCAGGGCGATGCCATAGCCGCTCTTGATTTCCATGGGCTGGAGCGGGTGCTTGCGCTGGCCAAGCACCGAGTTCAGCAGTGGGCCGTGGCGGGTTTCGTAGATTACTTCGCGTACCGGGCGTTCGCCTTTGACGAAGAAGGTCTCCATGCGCTCGCTGGCAGGCACCCACTTGCCGTTGGCCTGGTAGTAAAGACGGCTGCCTTCGCGCTTGATCTTCTCGAGGAACAGATCCTGGTTGTCGCCCATGACCATGGTCATGCCCCAGGCCAGCTTGCCGTTGTAGCCGGCGACCACGGCCGGTACACCGGCGATGGAGACACCGGCGGCCTGGAACTTCGGCGAGCGGATCTGCACGAAGTTCCAGACCGAAGGCATGGAGATGGGCAGGTGGGTGTCATTGGCCAGGATGCTGCGGCCGGTGCGGCTCTTCTGCGGTGCGATGGCCCAGTTGTTCGAGGCGGCGACGCCAAGCATGTCGAGCGAGGCGATCTGGTTGGCGGCATCATCCAGCGCAGTCAGGCCAGGAATCTGGCCGCCCAGTTGCAGGCCCTTGAGCTTCTCGGCTTCCTCGAACGGCAGCGGTTCGTCGGGATAGATGGGGGTGAGCCAGGCCAGCTTGTCGGCGCCGACCTTCTGCGCCAGGACCAGGGAGGCGATTTCCTCCTGCAGGTTCACCGCCAGGCCAAAGTTCAGCAGGGTGAAGACCAGCGCCGAGTCCTCGGGCTTCCAGTAGGCCGGTTTGTAGCCGGACTCGGCCAGGTCCATCGGCAGTTTGTCGCGGTAGCGATAGAGATAAGCGTTGACGCCGCGGGCGTAGACCGCGAAGAACTCCTTCAGGCGGGGCGAGGAGTTCTTGTAGAGGATGTCGGCACTCTTGCGCAGGTTCACGGCGCGCATGAACCGGTCGATTTCCAGCACGCCGGGTCCGGCCAGTTCCGCGAGGCGGCCTTCGGCCATCAGGCGCAGGCCAACCATCTGGCTGAGGCGATCGGAAGCGTGGACGTAGCCGAGGGTGAACAGCGCGTCGTGGAAGGTGGTGGTTTCAATCAGCGGCATGCCCAGCGGGTTGCGGCGGATCGACACGCTCTGCGCGAGGCCTTTTACCGGCTGGAAGCCGGAGGTGGGCGGCAGGCTGTCCGAGTAGCGGCTGTCCAGCCAGGACTGGCAGCCACTGAGACCGATCATGGCGCCAGCGGCGGCGGCAACGCAGAACCGGGGGAGGAAGCGCTTGAAGGCTGGCGAAGCCATGGAACGGGCTCTCCTGAGAGGGGCATCGGATCAAACGCGCTACGTTAGTGAGCCGCCCCGCGCCGTGCAAGCACCGCCCGCCCTACTTTTTCACGTTACCCGGATTCACCTGTTCCACTAGTGCATAGGCGCGGATGGTCGCCGGGCGCGCCTGGATATCCAGATACCAACGCTTGAGGTTGGGGAAGTCGTCGAGGTTCTGTTCCTGCCAGGGGTGGCGGTCGATCCAGGGATAGATGGCCATGTCGGCGATGCTGTACTCGCTGCCGGCCACGTAGGCGCGGTCGGCTAATCGCTTGTCCAGCACGCCATAGAGGCGGGCGGTTTCCTTCATGTAGCGCTGGATGGCGTAGGGCAGCTTCTCCGGGGCGAAACGGTTGAAGTGATGGTTCTGCCCGGCCATCGGCCCGAGCCCACCCATTTGCCAAAACAGCCATTGCAGGCATTCCTGGCGGCCACGCAGGTCCTTGGGAATGAAGCGGCCGGTCTTCTCGGCCAGGTAGAGCAGAATGGCGCCGGATTCGAACAGCGACAGCGGCTCGGCGCCATCTGCTGGTTCGTGGTCGACGATGGCCGGGATGCGGTTGTTCGGCGAGATCTTCAGGAAGTGCGGCTGGAACTGCTCGTCCCTGCCGATATTGATCGGATGGAGTCGATAGGGCAGGCCGGCTTCCTCGAGGAACAGGCTGATCTTGTGGCCGTTGGGCGTGGTCCAGTAGTAGAGGTCGATCATCGACAAGGCTCCTGGGGCGTAGGCTTGGTCCGGAAACGAAAAGGCCCGCACTTGGCGGGCCTGGTGAGTGTCAGCAACGTCAGGCGCCGTGGCACTTCTTGAACTTTTTCTGGCTGCCGCAGGGGCAGGGATCGTTGCGGCCCACTTCCTTCAGCGGGTTGCGCACCGGCTCCTGGTGGCCGTGATTGCAGTGCGGGCCGTGGACGTGGCCGTGATGGTGGTCGTGATCATGGTCGTGGTTGCAGTTCGGACCATGTACGTGGGGTTCTTGGCTCATGAAGGTACTACTCCGGGATGTAACTGCCGGGGATTATCTCGCCATTGCGGCTCAGGTGCACGCTCTTGCCGAACATCAATCCAGTCTTAACTTCGCCTTGCAGGCGGTACTTGATGGGCTCGTCGGGCTTTTCCAGCAGCTTCACGATGTACTTCATGTGTCGCCACAGGTTGGTGCGCACCGGTACTTCGAAGGTCTGGCTGCCATGGGCGGGTACGGTGAACCAGGTACTGGATTCGCCGGATGCCAGCTTCACTTCATTGAGGTGAACGGTGTAGACCAAGCCGCGCACTGGCAGGCTGACGTCGTTGGGGTTGTCTATGCGAAAACGCAGCACGAACTGTTGTTCCAGCAGTTTGGCGCGTACCACGTCCACCTTGAGAAGGCGCACGTCGGGGTCCTGGAAGCTGTCGCTGATCCAGGTGGAGCATCCACTGAGGCCCGAAAATGGGAGGGCGAAGAAAAACAGTAGGCTGAGAATTCTTATCGTTTGCGCCTGGGAAAACATTGCAATACTCCAAGTGACGCTCCAGTGTAACAAGCAACTGCTCGGCCGCAACCAGTTGTGGGGGGAAAAAAAGCTGCGCCATACTGCAAGACAATTCGGACAGGAGTGTGACCAATGGGGCGTTATGAGATCGCCTTTTCCGGAAAGCTGGTACCAGGGGCGCAAAGGGAAGTGGTGCAGGCCAATCTGGCCAGGCTTTTCCAGGCCGATGCCCAACGCGTTGCCATGCTGTTCTCTGGTCGGCGCGTGATTCTCAAGAACAACCTGGATGAAGCCGCTGCCGAAAAATATCGCTCGACCCTGGAGCGCGCCGGTGCGCTGGTCGAAGTGGCATCCATGGAACCGGAAATAGAAGAGGTGGAACTGGCTCCGCCGCCCGAACCCGAACCGCAGGTTCAGCCGGTCCCAGCGCCCAACGCCGCGCAGCAGGCTGCATCGCCTGGTCGTTTGAAGGTGGTGCCGCGTGATGAATACATGGCTGCTTTCGTCGGTGTGGACGCACCGGACTTCGGTATCGCGCCGGTTGGCGCCGACCTTCAGGATGCCAAGCCACAATCGACGGCGCCACTCTACGACTTCTCCACTCTCAGCCTGGCGCCCGTAGGCAGCGACATGGGACAGCAGAAAACACCCCCGTCAGGCCCCCCGCCAGATACGTCGCATTTGCGGCTTGAAGAGCGCAAATAGATAGAGAAAGGCCCGCGATTGCGGGCCTTTTTTGTCAGTGCCTCAGAAATAACTCGAGCAACATTTCTTGAACTTGAGGCCACTGCCACAAGGGCAAGGATCGTTGCGGCTCGCCGTCACCGGGACGGTCGGGTCGAGGAAGTACCAGTGGTTATCCGCCTGGACGAAAGCCGAACGTTCACGATGGCTGTGCTCACCACTCTGGTCGTGCCAGCGTGCAGTGAAGGTAACGAACGCGTGCTCCGGCTGGCCGCCGAGCAACTCATGGCATTCCACCTCCAGCCCGAGCCAGGTGCTGCCAAGGCTCCAGGCGCGGATGGCCTCGATATCCAGCCCGGAGCGCTGGGCGGGCAGGGTGGTTTCCACCAGATAATCCACCAGGCCCAGTACATAGGCGCTGTAACGCGAACGCATCAGTGCCTCGGCGCTGGCGGCAGGATGACCGACATGATGGCGGCCGCAGCAGACTTCGAGGCGGTTGCCACTTCCGCAGGGGCAGATCGCAGTGCTCATGGCTTACCACCAGTATTTGCCGAAGTTTTCCGGGTTGGCCCAGAACTTCGCGTTCAGCCAATCGGGGACCTGCTTGTATTCGCGCAGGTCGTAGGTGAACAGAGTGAGGGTCTGCTCTTCGCGGCGAAAGCGCTCGCTTGCCTGGAGAGCGAGAGAAAAGAAGTCGGTGTCCCGCCAGCCGCAGGCACTGAGGTCGGCCAGCACCGCCACCCGACTGGCATTCAGATTACGGATACCGCCAAGCAGTTCCAGTCCGGTTCGCTTGGGCAGGTGTTCCAGGCAGTCCGCCAGCAGGGCGAGGTCGAAGCGCTTTGCGGCCTGTTCCGCTGGCAGCGTTCCGGCTGGCACTTGCACGACCTGGCTGTCGGGGTGTGCGGCGGCGAACGCTTCAAGGGCAGGAAGCGGGCTGTTGCCCACCAGCAGGAGGCTTTGCGGCGCGTAGCGTTCGAGCAGGGCCGCGAGTGCCTGCTGGGGTGTGCGGAAAGAGAAGCTGTCAGTCATCGAAAATCCTCGAACAAGTGGAGCAAGACTAGCCCGAAGGCGAGTCATGGCCTAGTGCTGGCGGTTTCCGGGGCTGGCGTCTTTACTCCCTAATTGTCGGTATGGGCCGATTCTAAGAGGAGACTCGCTTATGAGCATTACACGGACAGCTTTACCCCTAATCCTGGTGACCAGCTTGTTGACCGGTTGCGCCGGTCTGCAGAAGACCGACTGGCCCAAGTGTGCAGCAGTAGGTGGTGTGGTAGGTGCGGGGCTGGGTGCGATCGAAAGCAGTACTTACGCTGGCTGGGGCGCCTTGATCGGCGCCGGTACGGCAGCTGCCTATTGCTGGGTACACGGCGATGGTGACGAAGACGGCGATGGCGTATTCGACAGCCGTGACAAGTGCCCTGGCACACCGCCCGGCACCCAAGTGGACGCTGACGGTTGCCCGCTCAAGGCAGAAGAGCCAGTGGTTGAAGAAGTGGTCGTCGAGCACGAAACCATTGTTGTCCGTGACCTGCTGTTCGCCTTCGACTCCTCGAAACTCGATGCGGCAGACGAAGCCACCCTCGACAACGTAGCTACTCGCCTGAAAAACGAAGCACCTGACGCCAAGTTGACCATCACCGGTCACACTGACAGCGTTGGTTCCGACGCCTACAACCAGAAACTCTCCGAGCGTCGCGCCCATGCGGTTGCAGACTATCTGGTGCGCAGCGGCATCCCGGCCTCCAATATCGTCAGTGTTGGTGGTGCGGGTGAAAGCCAGCCAGTGGCCGACAACTCCAGCAAAGACGGTCGCTCCATGAACCGTCGCGTAGAAATCCAGATCGACCGTTAAACCCCGGTAAGCCTGCGGCGCGCGCCTTGTGCGCCGTGGGCGCCGGGTCTTTACTCCTGTGTTACCGGCCTGGCCGGTGGCACAGGAGAATCATCATGGGCAACCAACTTCCCCGGGTTGCGATTTCACTTCTTCTGGTCAGCAGTTTCCTGTCTGGTTGCGCGTCCACGTCCAGTGATGGCCGTGCGGTGTTGAATCAGGGGAATTGGCCAATCTGTAGTCTGGTCGGTGGTCTCGTAGGTGGTGGGTTAGGCGCCGTGGAAAGTTCTGCCTGGGCGGCCGGTGGTGCCGCGGCAGGTGCCATAGTCGGTGGCCTCATCTGCTTTGCGCAGGATGGCGATGCCGATGGCGATGGTGTTTTCGATCGTCGCGATACCTGCCCCAATACACCCGCCGGAGCGACGGTCGATAGCCGGGGCTGTCCGGAACGGACTTATCCGCAGGCACCTCCGGAGCCCGTCCCGCCGCCACAGGACGAAGTCATCGTCCTCAGCGATATGGGCAACGTGCTCTTCGCATTCGATTCGGCCGAACTGACCTCTGCAGCGAAAGACCAACTGGCAGCAGTTGCCAATCGACTCACTGGCGCCAACCTGGTCAGCGTCAAGGTGATCGGCCACACCGACAGCGTGGGTTCCGATCAGTACAACCAGGGGCTTTCCGAGCGACGGGCGAGGAGCGTGGCGGACTTCCTGGCGAGCCAGGGCGTACCTGCTGACAAGCTGACGACCGAAGGCGTGGGCGAGAGCAAACCGGTGGCGGACAACGAGACGGATGCCGGGCGCGCGCAGAATCGCAGGGTGGAAATCCAGGTCGACCGCTGACGGATTTCCTGCGCCGTATCAAGGAGTCGATTGCAAGTGAATGCTTTTCCCGGCGACGCACTGGTGCGTCGCCGGGCTTCGGCGTATGTTCCGCAAAAACTCGAACAATGCCGGGAGGAAGGCATGCGTTTATTCATGGGGCTGGGCAAGGTAGTTGCCCTGTTGTTCTGGCTGGTCGTCATTGCCAACGTCGCTGCACCGTTCACAAAACCATTCGACATGCTGCTCAACGGTGCCGGAATCCTGCTGATCCTGGTCCACCTGTTCGAAATCATGCTGTTCAATTCCTTGCTGCACGGCCGCGCCAATCCCTGGCAGGACCGCCTGCAGCTGCTCCTGTTCGGCGTCTTCCATCTGCTCAGCATTCCGCGTCATCGCGGCAAGGAGGCACGTCATGCGTAAGCTGGGCCTCCTGCTCGCACTGATCACCCCCGTCGCCCTGGCCCAGGGCCAGGTGAAGGTGGACGCTCACAACTTCCTCAAGCTGCCCCCCAGAGCTGGGAGCCTCAGTCTCGACCAGGTCGAAGTGGCCGACTACGCCACACTACTGATTCCCGCAGGCGTTACCGAGCTGCGCATTGGCGAGTTGCGCATGGGGCGCGAGGCCCGACTTGGCATCGCACCGTCCGAGAAGGCTTTTCGTCTCGAAGTGCAGCATGGCGAGATCGGTACCGGCAGCCATATCACCGCATCGGGCGCGGCCGGCAGCATGAGCAGACCGGCTAGCGCGGGACGCAACCTCGAACTGCGCCTGGTGGATGTCCAAGTGAATGAAATGACCCTGGATGTGCGCGGCGGCATCGGCGCACCGGGACGGCCGGGGCTGGCTGGCGCCGACGGCGATGCTGCCGGTTGCCTCTGGGGCTCCGCCGGCCGTGGCTGGGACGGTCAACCCGGCACCGATGGCGAGGCTGGTGGTGCGGGCGGTCAGGTGCGCCTTGAAGTGCCGGCATCTTTCCCGGTGGATCTGGTGCGCGTGCGTCTCGAAGGTGGCGTGGGCGGCGCTGCGGGAGAGGGCGGTGCCGGTGGCCATGGAGGTGCCGGCAAAGGCTGCTTGCTGTACAAGGCCGACGGCGCCAAGAGTGGGCGCGCCGGGCAACCCGGCAAGGTCGGTGCTGCCGGCAATACCGGCAGCTTCAAGGTCGTACGATTCTGATCGAGGGCAGGCGCACAGGGACGTGCGCCTGATTCAGAAACTGGGGCGAATGGCGACTATGGTCACCAGCGTCAGCCCGATCAGCAGGTTGAATCCCACCACGCGGCGGATGCGACCGAGCACCGCGCCCCCCTCCGGCCAGTTTTCCGCATTCACCGCCGCACGCAGCTGCGGCAGCAGCAAGGCACTCACCCTCAGGAACAGTGCCAGCATCGCCACATACAGACCGATCATCATGTGCACATAGCGCGGCGCGGTTTCCATGCTGGCGTACGACATATGCAGCATGCCCACGCCGGTGAAGGGCAGGACCAGGACCGCCGGCCATACCCAATAGAAGAAACGGCGGAACACATCCAGCCAGAGACGCAGCCTGGCCGGGGGCTCCAAGGTGGCGACGGCGGCGGGGCGCAGGATCATCCAGGCGAAGAACATGCCGCCGACCCATACCAGGGCGGCCAGCAGATGCAGGGCGTAAAGGGCTGCGTGGGCAGTCATCCGGTCAACTCCATTCGGCGGGTAAAAGAAGGCGCGCTATCATAGCCGTCCTGTTAAAGTACTGAAAATTTATCCAGCTCTTCCCGCCGCAGTCATCCATGCTCAGCACCGAACTCAAATCCCAGATCCAGGGCGCCTACAGCCGTTTTCTCGAAGCCAAGGGGCTGAAGGCCCGCTATGGCCAGCGCCTGATGATTGCCGAGGTAGCCAAGGCCCTGGGTGCCATTCCCGTGGACGACGAAGGTCACCGCGAGGGCGAGCCTGCCGTGGTGGCGGTGGAGGCGGGTACTGGTACCGGCAAGACCGTGGCCTACAGCCTGGCGACCATTCCCGCAGCAAAGGCTGCCGGCAAACGCCTGGTGATTGCCACCGCCACCGTGGCGCTGCAGGAGCAGATCGTCCACAAGGACCTGCCCGACCTGATGCGCAACAGCGGCCTGAACTTCAGCTTCGCCCTGGCCAAGGGGCGTGGCCGCTATCTCTGTCTGTCCAAGCTCGACATGCTGCTGCAGGAAGGCCAGGCGCAGAGTGCCACGGCCCAGCTGTTCGCCGACGAAGGCTTCACCATCGACGTCGACGAGAAAGGGCAGAAACTCCTCAATCAGATGATCGAACGCCTCGCCGGCAACCGTTGGGACGGCGATCGCGATTCCTGGCCTGAAGCCATCGAGGACCAGGACTGGGCTCGCGTCACTACCGACCACAGCCAGTGCACCAAACGCCATTGCCCGAACTTCCAGCAGTGCGCTTTCTATAAGGCACGGGAAGGCATGACCAAGGTGGACGTCATCGTCACCAACCATGACATGGTGCTCGCCGACCTGGCCCTGGGCGGTGGTGCCGTACTGCCGGACCCGCGCGAAACGATGTACGTGTTCGACGAAGGTCATCACCTGCCGGACAAGGCCATCGGCCACTTCGCCCATTACACCCGACTGCGTTCCACCGCCGATTGGCTGGAACAGGTGGCGAAGAATCTCACCAAGCTGTTGGCGCAGAACCCCCTCCCAGGCGATTTCGGTCGTCTGGTGGAAGGCGTACCCGAGTTGGCTCGGGAGATTCGTACTCACCAGCAGTTCATGTTCAACGCTTGTGAGGAGATTGCGGACTTCCGCGCCGGTGAGGACATGGAAGGCCGCGACCGTCCCCGCCATCGTTTCGAGGCCGGTGTTGTGCCGGAGCACCTGCGAGAGTTGGGTATCGAGCTGAAGAAAGGCTTCTCCAGGCTGCACGACGTCTTCACCCGGCTGACCGAGTTGCTCAAGGAAGCCATGGACGGTGAAGCCAGCATCGGCGTCGCCAGTCATCAGGCCGAAGAGTGGTATCCCCTGTTCGGTAGCCTGCTGTCTCGTGCCCAGGGTAATTGGGAGCTGTGGACGGCCTTCACCGTCGAAGATCCGGAGGACAGTCCGCCCATGGCGCGCTGGCTGACGCTCGCTGAAAGCGGGGCGCTGCATGACATCGAGGTCAATGCCAGCCCCATCCTCGCCGCTGAGACGCTACGCCGTAACCTGTGGAATGTGGCATACGGTGCGCTGGTCACTTCCGCAACCCTCACCGCGCTGGGCAAGTTTGACCGTTTCCGCATGCGCGCCGGCCTGCCCAAGGTCGCGGTCACTGCCGTCGTGCCTAGCCCGTTCCAGCATGCCGATGCCGGTCTGTTGCGTGTTCCTGACCTGAAAGCCGACCCGCGCGATGCCGCCGCTCACACTGCCGCCATCGTCCGTGAATTGCCTGCTCTGGTGGAGGGCGCACGCGGCACGCTGGTGCTGTTTGCCTCGCGTCGGCAGATGCAGGATGTCTTCGAAGGGCTGGACCGTGACTGGCGCAAGCGCGTGCTGATCCAGGGCAACCTGTCCAAGCAGGAAACCTTGAACAAGCACAAGGCACGGGTGGACGACGGCGAGCCCAGCGTGCTCTTCGGTTTGGCGAGCTTCTCCGAAGGTGTCGACTTGCCGGGTGCCTACTGCGAACACGTGGTGATCGCCAAAATTCCCTTCGCCGTACCGGACGACCCGGTGGAAGCGGCGTTGTCCGATTGGATCGAGGCCCGCGGCGGTAACCCCTTCATGGAGATTGCCGTGCCCGATGCCTCCCTGCGTCTGGTGCAGGCATGTGGTCGCCTGCTGCGTACAGAGGCCGACCGAGGCACCATCACGCTGTTGGATCGACGCGTGGTCACCCAGCGCTACGGCCGCGCCATTCTCGATGCCCTGCCGCCGTTCCGTCGCGAGATCGCCTGATACAGGACTGCCCTTGACGCTGAGCGCCCCCCATCTGCGATGATGCCGGGGTTTTTGCGGACGCCCAGAGCGCCCGCCTTGTCCCGCTTCGTTTTGTCGCACAGTTGGCGAGATACGAACTTTTTGCGGTCTATGCTCAGCATTCTCTTGGGAACTCCGGTCCGATGCTTTCGATACCAAAACGCCCCCTCGCCCTGGCCATCCTTTTCGGGATGTCGGGAATTCCCCTGATTGCCCAGGCGGAGACCCTGTTCAACTTCGTCCGGCCGCTGGATGCGGTGCAGGTGACCACCCAGGACGCCAACCTGCCGAGCGTGACCGCTGAAACCACCGCGAATGGCGAAGTCCTGCGCCGTCTCACTTTCAATGCAGCGGAGAAGCCCAGCCTGCGCCTGACCCCGCAGAGCGGTACCTGGGACTGGACCAAGGCCGAGGCGATGAGCCTGCGCATCCAGAGTGCGCAGGACTGGGCAATTACCTTGGACGTGGCCATCGAAAGCACCGATGGCAAGGTTCTGACCACCCAGGTAGCGCTGCCGGCCGGACCGGCGCAAACCTTGCTCGTCCCCCTTTCCGCAACATCACCCAATGCCCACGGAATGAGAGCGGCGCCGCCGGTACCCTGGACCGCCGATGGCAAGCGCTGGCTGCCGGCGACACTGGTCAACGGCGAGATCGACCGCAGCAAGGTCGCCTCTGTGACGCTTTCCCTGAGCCAGCCGACTGCCGCCCAGAACGTGCTGCTCGGTCGTTTCGGAACTGAAGAGAAAGATCAGCAAGAAGCCTTCTACGACGGCCTGATGGACGCCTACGGCCAGTACACCCGCGCTGATTGGCCGGGTAAGGTGAAGAATGACGAGCAGCTGAAGAAGGCCGCCGGGGACGAAGTGAAACAGCTTGCCGACTGGACGGCCAAGTTGCCGCAGCAGGACACCTACGGTGGCTGGCTGGGTGGTGAAACCTTCGAAGCCAGCGGCTTCTTCCGTACCGAGAAGCGTAATGGTCGCTGGTTCCTGGTCACCCCGGAAGGCCATCCGTTCTTCTCGCTGGGCGTCAACGCGGTGACTCCGGGGTTGAGCCAGACCTACGTCGAGGGCCGGGAAGCCATGTTCAAGGCACTGCCGAAGGACAACGAGCCACTGGCCGGCCATTTCGGCAAAGGCGACGACCGTGCCGAAACCGACGCCAACAAGGGGCGCGAATTCAACCAGGGCCGCTGGTACGACTTCTACGGCGCCAACATCGAGCGCACCTACGGCGGGAATGATCCGCAGCGCTGGGTTCGCCACAGCCTGGATCGTCTCAAGGCGTGGGGCTTCAATACCGTCGGCAACTGGAGCGACCCGGCCTTCAACAACAGTCAGCGCATGCCCTACACGCTGCCTCTGTCCATTCACGGTGACTACGCCACCATCAAGACGGGCTTCGACTGGTGGGGCGGCATGCCCGACCCCTTCGACCCTCGATTTGCGATGGCGGCGGAGCGCGCTATCGCCATTGCCGCCCGCGACCATCGCGACGATCCCTGGCTGCTCGGCTTCTTCGCCGATAACGAACTTGCCTGGGGCGGCCACAGCGAAGACCCTAGGGCCCGTTACGCGCTGGCCTACGGCACCCTGCGCCTGACGACCGACGTGCCTGCCAAGCGCGCTTTCCTCAAGCAGCTGCGCGACAAGTACCGTAACCAGCAGGGCCTCTCGAAAGCCTGGGGCATCGATTTGCAAGCCTGGGAGCTGATGGAAGACCCGGGCTTCGAACCTCCGCTGCCGAATCCGGAGCACCCGGCCATCGAGGAAGACTTCCAGCGCTTCCAGCGCTTCTTTGCAGACACCTATTTCAAAACCATCGCCGACTCCATGAAGTGGCATGCGCCAAACCATATGCTGCTAGGTGGTCGTTTCGCCGCAACCGTGCCCGAGGCCATCGAGTCCTGCGCGCAGTACTGCGACGTGATCAGCTTCAACCGTTACACCCGTGAGCCGCAGCACGGCCTGGACATGGATTTGCTGCGTCGCCTCGACAAGCCCCTGATGCTCACCGAATTCCACTTCGGCTCCCGTGACCGCGGTCCGTTCTGGGGTGGCGTCTCCGAGGTCTACAAGGAAGAAGAGCGCGGTCCGGCTTACGCCGCTTATCTCAAGAAGGCAGCCGAGGAGCCGCTGATCGTCGGCGCCCACTGGTTCCAGTACCTCGACCAGCCCGCCACTGGCCGTCTGCTGGACGGCGAGAACGGCCACCTGGGACTGGTCGGCATCACTGACCGCCCATGGCAGGGCTTCGTCGAGGCCGTGCGCAAGGCGAACCTGGCGTTGGCCGCTGATATCAACAAGCCTGTGCAGCCCCAAGCTCCCTCGAAGGAGCAGCCCAAGACGCCGGTGAAGGAGCAGCCCAAGGAAGCGGCCAAGCCGACAGCGGCAGAAAAGCCCGTGGAGCCAGCCCAAGAGGCTGAACAACCGACTGCCGAACCGGCAGAACAGCCCAAGGCTGAGGAACCCGCCCAGCCGGCCGCTCCGAACCAGGAGGAAGCCGGGAAGCCCTGATGGGTGACCCGTCTTCGGCACGGTTCACAAGGGGCGGCAAGGCTGGAACAATGCCGCCTCCATTTTCTTTCAGGAGCATGCCGGTGCAGACCCAGGGCTATTTCGACTTGCGCTTCGAAGCGGCGAGAGACGCGTTCGCCGAACTCTTCGCTGATCCGCAGGAGCGCGGCGCCGCCCTTTGCGTGCAGGTCGGTGGCGAGACGGTGCTCGATCTCTGGGCCGGCGTGGCCGACAAGGATGGCCAGCAGGCCTGGCACAGCGACACTATCCTCAACCTGTTTTCCTGCACCAAGACCTTCGCCTCCGTAACGCTGTTGCAGCTGGTGGGGGAGGGCAAACTGGAACTGGACGCCCCCGTGGCGCGCTACTGGCCTGAGTTCGCTGCAGCAGGAAAGGAGCGAATTAGCGTTCGCCAACTGCTTTGTCACCGCGCCGGCCTGCCCGCGATTCGCGCCTTGTTACCGGCCGAGGCCCTCTACGATTGGGAAGCGATGACGTCGGCCCTGGCTGCTGAAGAGCCTTGGTGGACACCCGGGGAGGCTCATGGCTATGCGCCTATCACCTACGGCTGGCTGATTGGCGAGCTGATTCGCCGAGCCGATGGCCGGGGACCGGGCGAGTCCATCGCTGCCCGCATCGCCCAACCTCTGGGGCTGGATTTTCATGTGGGCCTGGCGGATGAGGAGTTCCATCGCGTCGCCCATATCGCACGTGCCAAGGGCAACATGGGGGATGCCGCGGCGCAGCGGCTGCTCAAGAGCATGATGACCGAGCCGACGTCGGTCAGTACCCGCTCGTTCACCAATCCGCCGTCGATCATGACCAGCACGAACAAGCCGGAATGGCGTCGCATGCAGCAGCCTGCGGCCAATGGCCACGGCAACGCGCGCAGCGTGGCGGGTTTCTATGCCGCCTTGCTGGACGGCGAGCTGCTGGACTCGGAGCTGCTCGCCGAACTGACCCGTGAACACGCCCAGGGCGAGGACCTCACCCTGCTGACCTCCACCCGCTTCGGCCTCGGCTGCATGCTCGATCAACCGGACGTAACAAATGCCACCTATGGCATGGGCCGTTACGCCTTCGGCCATCCCGGCGCAGGCGGCTCCACCGGCTTTGCCGACCCGGAGCGCGAACTGGCCTTCGGCTTCGTCACCAACACCCTCGGCCCCTATGTGCTGATGGACCCGCGAGCGCAAAAACTGGCACGCGTGGTCAAAGACTGCCTGGGCTGAGCCACTCGTCAGATACCCTGTTTATTTCTTTGCTGATTAAAGGCTTGGCGCGAAAATTTAAGCTCGATTGAGAGATTAAAACGCCATCAGCTGATGCTGGCGAGCGGCCTTCAGCGACTACGGAATCCTGCCCCATGAAGCTGTTAAAGATTTCCACCCTGATCCTCTGTGTGTCTGCCTCCGGCTGCAGCATGCTTGGCCAGCAGAAGGCCGAGGCGCCTGTTGCCAAACCCGAGAAGACCGTCTCCGCCAGCAAGGGCTGGTGGCCCTTTGGTGGTGACGAAAAGGCCAAGCAAACCAAGGTTGCCAAGGTGGATACCAAGGCGACCCAGGCTTGGCTCGATCAGTACGAGCCGCGCCTGCGCGAGGCGGTGAAGGGCAGCAAGCTGGAATTGGAGCGTCGTGAGAACGTGCTGGTGGTGACCCTGCCGGTCGACCCGTCCTACAACCCGGATCGCCCGAGCATGCTGCTGCCTGTCACCCTTGGCCCCATTACCAGAGTGGCGAAGCTGGTGGAAGGCGATCCCAAGACCGCGGTGCTGGTCCTGGGCCATGCAGATAGCTCCGGCAAGGACGAAATCAACCGCAAGCTCAGCCAGGAGCGCGCCCAGTCCGTTGCGGCGATCTTCCGCCTGAGCGGCCTGCAGCGTGATCGCCTGTCCCTGAAGGGGCTGGGCTCGGATATGCCGCGCGCCGCCAACGACAGCCAGCAGGGCCGTTCCCTCAACCGCCGTGTCGAGATGATCCTGACGCCGCAGGAAACCCTGGTTGCGCTAATAGCCCAGTACAACAAGCCGGCCAAGCCGGAGCCGCTGGACAAGGCCAAGAAGGTGGTTGCGGCAGATCAAACCGAATAGGCCTGGCTTGGGTAAGCTATTGGTTTTCCGAACACAGGACTGCCAATCATGACCCAGACCCTGGCCGATATGCGCCGTGACTATGCCCGTGACGGGCTCAGCGAGGAACAGGCTCCCGCAGAGCCCTTCAGCCTGTTCCAGAGCTGGTTCGGCGATGCGGTGAAGACCGAGCAACTACCGGTCGAGCCCAACGCCATGACCCTCGCTACGGTCGACACCGAAGGCCGTCCCCATTGCCGGGTCCTACTGCTCAAGGGACTGGATGAGCGCGGATTCACTTTCTTCAGCAACTACGACAGTGCGAAGGGCGATCAACTGTCGGCCAATCCATTCGCCGCCATGACCTTCTTCTGGCCCGCCCTGGAGCGCCAGGTACGAATCGAGGGCAAGGTGGAGCGGGTGAGCCCGGCCGAGTCCGACGCCTACTACCAGGTTCGTCCGCTGGGTAGCCGCCTGGGTGCCTGGGCATCGCCACAGAGCCGGGTGATCCGCGATCGCGCGGAGCTCGAAGCGCTGCTGGCGAATACCGAACAGCGATTCCTCGATAACGCACCCAGCTGCCCTCCGCACTGGGGCGGCTATCGCTTGCTGCCCGAGCGGATCGAGTTCTGGCAGGGGCGCCCGAGCCGTCTGCATGACCGCCTCAATTACCGACTCGTGGATAGCGCCTGGGTTCGCGAGCGCCTGGCACCCTGACTTTCCCGAGAGAAGGCGCGAGGCCATCGACCACTCGCGCCCGAATCCACTTTACCGCCTGGAAACGGTTGAGCCGTCCGGCCTTGATTGGCGGCTTTCCGGCGTTGAATTCGACGTAGCGGCAGATGTGACAACCCGCTATGCGGGGCCTGTGGCGCCACTCATGTTTCCGGCCTGAAGAAGGATGCCAATCCCACGTAGGTGGAATCGCTCGACGCGGCGCCAGGGGCATTACGCGCAGCGGATCGCCGCTTGCTAGGGCCGAGACCATGGCCTGCACCTGCGCGCAGGTGCAGGCCAGCGGCCTGGGGTTTGCCGCGCGGGCCTTTCTCGGTGCCCGCTTCCGCTCCGTAGTCGAGTTGGTGGCGGAAGTTCGCCTCGACCCCCAGAGCTTGCATGGCAAGACGCCCGCTGGGCGCGGTGCGTAGCTCGATATCACCCGGCTATAGGAGCTCCCCGCTAACCGCCCTCAGGCGGTGTAACGCTGCGCCGCCCGCTCAAGCCACACCTGCAGGTCCTTGCGTCTGACGCCTTGGGCGCGGGCGGCCTGCAACTGCTCCAACATGAAGGCTTGCTTGTCCTTGTCGCCCCCGGCCAGGGACAACGCGAGGTCGCGATCAATCCAGCGCTTGATGCGAACGTACAGCCACCAGTGAAAGTAGAGGCCGGCGATGGTGGTGATCGCGATGATGAAGTAGTCCATGGGCTAACCTTGAGTGACAGGGAGCTTGTGGGAAATTTCCTTTGAAACTGTCAGAAAGCTGAATTCAGGCTGAACGATACCTGAGTAGTCAGCCCGCTCTGGTGACAGCCTCCGCGGCGCGGAGTCTAATGGACAAGTAATTAATTCTGGAGGAATTGCTATGCGTAAACCCTATCTGCTGGTTGCCTCTTTCACGGCAGTGGCACTGGCGCTGGGTGGCTGTCAGTCGAGCCTGACCGGAGACACCTATTCCCGTGACGAAGCTCGACAAGTGCAGACCGTGCGCATGGGCACCATCGAATCCCTGCGACCGGTGAAGATCGAGGGCACCAAGACGCCGATCGGCGCCGGTGCCGGGGCTGTTGTCGGCGGCATTGGCGGCAGCACCATCGGTTCCGGTCGCGGCAGTGCAGTCGCAGCCGTGATTGGCGCAGTTGCAGGCGGTCTGCTGGGTGCGGCTGCCGAAGAGGGCGTTACCCGTACCCAGGGCGTCGAAATCACTGTACGTGAAGACGATGGTTCGATGCGCGCCTACGTCCAGGAAGTCCAACCCAATGAAGTCTTCCGCGTGGGCGAGCGTGTGCGCATCACGACGGTCAACGGCACCAGCCGCGTCGCACACTGAGGCTAAGCTGTCCCAATCGGGACAGCTTGCTGTTTCCCTCCCCGCTTCCACGTATGTCGGCGATAGCGTCATGGCGCTATCGCCGTTTGGAGTGGACGTTCTCCGCAGTTGCTAGCGTTTTGAAATAATTCAATCTATCGCGATGAATCGATAGTAATGGATAATCGCTGGGTTTTTTTCTTGCCATTTCCGTTACTTGGAGGAAGTTGGCGCTGACCTAGGGGAGATATGGATGATTCTGGCGCTCATTGTCGCGCTGCCCTTTCTCGGGGCACTTCTTCCGCCGCTGGCCGAGCGCCTTGGCCGTTCCGTTTGCGCGGCCGTCACCGCATTGTTGCCGCTGACCGGCCTCGTTCTCCTGTTGTCCCAGACCGATAGCGTCTTTGCCGGGCACACCCTCAACTTCGTCCAGCCCTGGCTACCGGGCTTCGGCCTCAGCTTCAACCTTCGACTGGATGGCCTGGGCTACCTGTTCGCCCTATTGATTCTCGGCATCGGCCTGTTGGTGATCCTTTACGCCCGCTACTACCTGTCGAAGGAAGAGCCCATGGGGCGCTTCTTTGCTTTCCTGCTGCTGTTCATGGGCGCGATGCTGGGCGTCGTGATGTCCGAGAATCTGCTGCTGATGCTGGTGTTCTGGGAGCTGACCAGCCTGTCTTCGTTCCTGCTCATCGGCTTCTGGGGTTATCGCTCCGATGCGCGCAAGGGAGCACGGATGGCGCTGGCGGTTACCGGTGGCGGTGGCTTGGCGTTGTTCGCCGGGATATTGCTGGTAGGGCATATCGCCGGTAGCTTCGAGCTGACCCAGGTGCTTGCCGCAGGCGAGCAGATCCGCGCCCACAGCCTCTATCCGGTGGCGCTGGTGTTGGTGCTGCTGGGTGCATTCACCAAGTCCGCGCAGTTCCCGTTCCATTTCTGGCTGCCCCACGCCATGGCCGCGCCGACCCCGGTGTCCGCCTACCTGCACTCGGCCACCATGGTGAAGGCCGGGGTGTTCCTGCTGGCGCGGCTGTATCCGGCCTTGTCCGGTTCCGACCTCTGGTTCTACCTGGTCAGCCTGAGTGGCCTGGCGACGTTGCTGTTCGGTGCCGGCATGGCGTTGTTCCAACATGATCTCAAGGGACTGCTGGCTTACTCGACCATCAGCCATCTCGGCTTGATCACGTTGCTGTTCGGCCTCGATTCGCAGCTTTCCAACGTTGCCGCAGTGTTCCACATCATCAACCACGCCACGTTCAAGGCTTCGCTTTTCATGGCCGCGGGAATCATCGACCACGAAACCGGCAGCCGCGACATGCGCCTGATCAACGGGCTGTGGCGGTACATGCCGCATACCGCGGTGCTGGCGATGGTGGCCTCTCTTGCCATGGCCGGCGTGCCCTTGCTGAACGGTTTCCTCAGCAAGGAGATGTTCTTCGGTGAGACGTTGCAGCAGGACCTGTTGGGTAGCTTCAGCTGGGTAGTGCCGGCGGCGGCGACCCTCGCCGGGGTCTTCTCGGTCGCCTATTCGCTGCGTTTCGTCCACGACGTCTTCTTCAATGGCGAGCCTGCTGTCCTGCCCAAGTTCCCGCCTCACGAGCCGCCGCGCTACATGAAGGTGCCGGTGGAGATCCTCGTATCCCTCTGCCTGCTGGTGGGCATGCTGCCGGGCATCACGGTCGCGCCTCTGCTCGCTACTGCAGCCTCGGCCAGCCTGGGGGGCACTTTGCCGGAATATGACCTGGCGATCTGGCATGGCTTCAACCTGCCGCTGGCCATGAGCCTGGTCGCGCTGGTGGGCGGCGTGCTGGTCTATGTACTGCGCAAGCCGCTGTTCCGCTGGTACGCCGACCTGCCCGATACCGATGCCAAAGAAGTGTTCGAGCAGCAAGTGCAGCGCTGTGTCGTGGCCGCCCGCTGGATCACCGGCCACCTGGAGAACGGCTCCCTGCAACGTTACCTGTCGCTGCTGCTGGGCGCTGCAATGGTGATGGTGGCGCTGTCTCTCGCGCCCTTGCCGCAGATCGCTGGCGAACGTCCGCTGACACCATTGGACGGCATCACCGCCCTGGGTTTGGTGGTGCTGGCGTTGTCTGGTGTGTTGACGGCGATATTCCATCGCCAGCGGCTGATCGCGCTGATGATCCTCGGTGTGGCCGGCTTGCTGGTAGCACTGGCATTCGCCCGGTTCTCCGCACCTGACCTGGCGCTCACCCAACTGGTGGTGGAAGTGGTGACCCTGGTCCTGCTGATGCTGGCGCTCTACTACCTGCCGTCTCGTACGCCGGGGGAAAGCTCCAGCCTGCGTGGACTGCGCGATTTCATCCTGGCCTGTGCGGTAGGCGTGATGGTGGCGTTGCTGGCCTATGCCGTGCTGACCCGTCCATACGAAGGCATCGCCGATTTCTTCCTCGCCAATAGCGTATCCGGGGGCGGCGGCACCAACGTGGTCAACGTGATACTGGTGGACTTCCGTGGCTTCGACACCCTGGGCGAAATCACCGTCCTGACGATTGCCGCCGTGGGTATCTTCGCCATGCTCTCGGGACTGCGCCTGGAAAATCCGACCTGCGACCCCCAGGGGCGCAACTGGGCCGGTGCCAAGCACCCGCTGATTCTCGAAACCCTCTCGCGCCTGATGCTTCCCCTGGCCCTGCTGATTTCGGTGTTCATCTTCCTGCGCGGGCATAACCTGCCGGGTGGCGGATTCATAGCCGGCCTGGTCACCGCGGTGGCCCTGGTGCTGCAGTACATCGCCAGTGGAATTGCCTGGGTGGAACAACGCCTGCCGTTGAATTACCAGCGCATGGCGGGTGCCGGGGTGCTCATTGCTGGACTCACTGGCCTCGGTAGCTGGGCCTTTGGCCGCAACTTCCTCACCTCGGCTTTCGGCCATTTCGAGCTGCCGCTGGTGGGGGAATTCGAGCTGGCCACCGCCATGCTGTTCGACCTCGGCGTCTATCTGGCCGTGGTTGGCTCGACGCTGCTGGTACTGGTCAACCTCGGACGGCTGAGCCTGTCCCCGCCTGCGATCAAGGAGATTCATTGATGGAGGCGCTGTTCGCCGTAACCCTCGGCCTGTTGACCGCCAGCGGCATCTACTTGTTGCTGCGCGGCCGGACTTTTCCGGTGGTACTTGGGCTGACCCTGCTGTCCTACGCAGTCAATCTGTTCCTCTTTGCCATGGGGCGTCTGGCCGGTGAAGCGGCGGTGCTCGGGCGCGACGTGCAGTTTGCCGACCCCGTGCCGCAGGCCCTGGTACTGACCGCCATCGTCATCGGCTTCGCCATGACCGCCTTCGTGGTGGTGCTGGCCCTGCGCGGCGTGGGTGATCTGAACAGCGATCATGTCGATGGCCACGCCGACGGGGAGTCGGCGCCATGATCCACCTGACGATACTGCCCGTCCTGATTCCGCTGTTCACCGGCGCGCTGCTGCTGGTGCTGCCGTCCAACGAGCGCCTCAAACGCAGCCTTTCGGTGCTCGCTACCCTGGCGCTGATACCGGTGGCGCTGTACCTGGTGCAGCAGGCTGGCGATGGCCAGTTGCGTGTCTATGCCCTGGGCAGCTGGCAGCCTCCCTTTGGCATTATCCTGATGCTGGACCGCCTTGCAGGGCTGATGCTGCTGGCGACCGCCGTACTGGCCAGCGCCGCCGTGCTCTATGCCGTGCGCGGCGATGATCGCATCGGTCTGCGCTTCCATGCGCTTTTCCAGTTCCAGTTGTTGGGAATCAACGGCGCCTTCCTCACGGGCGACCTGTTCAACCTCTTCGTGTTCTTCGAAATCCTGCTGATCGCGTCCTATGCGTTGCTGCTGCATGGCGGAGGTGGCGAGCGGGTCAAGGCGGGCATGCACTACGTGATCCTCAACCTCGCCGGTTCGGCGCTGTTCCTGATCGCAGTGGGCGCCCTCTACGGCATCACCGGTACCTTGAACATGGCCGACATGGCCCGCCAGGTGGCCGCAGCCGGACCGGAAAATGCCCCGGTGCTGGCCGCAGCCGGACTGGTGTTGCTGCTGGTGTTCGCCCTCAAGGCGGCACTGCTGCCGCTGTACTTCTGGCTGCCACGCGCCTATGCGGCGGCGAGTGCTCCGGTGGCCGCGCTCTTCGCGATCATGACCAAGGTGGGCATCTATTCCATCCTGCGGGTATACAGCCTGGTCTTCGGTCCCGAAGCCGGAGAGTTGGCCAACCTGGCGCAGCCCTGGCTCTGGCCGCTGGCCCTGGCGACGGTAATCCTCGGCGCTCTGGGCGCACTGGCGGCCACTACGTTGCAGGGCCTGCTGGCCTACCTGGTGGTGGTATCCGCCGGCACCCTGCTGGCAGCCATCGCCCTGGGTACCCCCGAAGCCCAGGGCGCTGCACTTTTCTATCTGCTGCACAGCACCTGGGTGGCCGGAGGCCTGTTCCTCCTCGCGGACCTGGTCAGCCGGCAGCGTGGGGAGAAGGCGGGCCACCTGGTGCAAGGACCGGCACTGCAGAACCCGAACATCCTTGGCGCGGCGTTCTTCCTCGGTGCCATTGCGGTGGCTGGTCTCCCGCCTCTGTCGGGCTTCTTCGCCAAGCTCCTGCTGCTCCAGGCAGTGCCGCCGGGCGCTGGTGCATTGCCGCTGTGGAGCGTGCTGCTGATCGGTGGCTTTGTCAGCCTCATCGCCCTGAGCCGCGCGGGCAGCACATTGTTCTGGCGCACTGGCCACCAGGTGCTCGGCAGCGCGGAGCTGGACGGTGGCCGATTGCTCGCCACCCTTTTGCTGTTGGCCGGCAGTCTGCTGCTGGTGGCGTTTGCCCAGCCACTGCTCGATTACGCCCAGGCCACAGCCATGCAGCTGCATGACCTGAACCTTTACCGCGCCATTCTCGAGGGGAGCGGAGCATGATTCGAAGAATCTTTCCTCACCCCGCCGAAAGCCTGCTGCTGCTGTTCGTCTGGTTGCTGCTGGTGGATTCCTTCGCCTTCGGCCACTGGCTGATGGGGGGCTTCCTCGGCTGGGCGATTCCGTTCTTCTTCCAGCCGCTGTTGATCGAGCGTCCGAAACGCTGGCACCCGCTCAAGTTGATGCGCTTCCTGCTGATGGTGGTGGGGGACGTGCTGGTGGCCAACTTCCAGGTGGCGCGCCTGACCCTCGGCCGTGTCGAAGCGCTGCGTCCCGCCTTCGTCGAGGTCCCCATCGAGCTGGACAACGAACTGGCCATCAGCGTGTTGGTGAGCGTGGTGTCGCTGACACCAGGTTCGCTGGCCGCTGACCTCAGCGCCGATCGCCGGACACTCCTCGTGCACGGCCTGGACGTCCCGGACAAAGCGGCCATGGTGGCCGAGATCAAGTCGCGCTACGAGGCGCCGCTGAAGGAGATCTTTCCATGCTCGGCCTAGTGATCCCCCTTTGCCTGGCCATGCTCGGCCTGGCGCTGCTGCTGACCCTGGCGCGACTCATCAAGGGGCCTTGCCTGCCGGACCGCGTGCTGGCGCTGGACACCCTCTACATCAACGCCATCGCCATGCTCGTGCTCTACGGCATCTGGAAGGGCAGCAACCTGTTCTTCGAGGTCGCACTGCTGATCGCCGTGCTCGGCTTCGTCAGCACCGTGGCGGTGGCCAAGTACATGCTGCGCGGAGACATCATCGAATGACCGGCGAACACTTGGCCCTCTGGTTGGAAATCCTCGTGTGTGCGCTGCTGATCCTTGGCAGTGCCTTCATGCTGATCGGCGCCATCGGCCTCTATCGCCTACCGGACTTCTTCATGCGCCTGCATGGCCCGACCAAGGCCACCACCCTGGGCGTGGGTGGCGTGGTGATGGCTTCGCTGGTGTTCTTTTCGGCCGATGCCGGCGGGATCAGCCTGCACGAGTTGCTGATCAGCCTGTTCCTCTTCATCAGCGCCCCGGTCAGCGCCTATATGCTGGCCAAGGCAGCGGTGCTGCAGCAGTTGCCGCTGGACCAGAAAACCCGCGGCAAGCCCTGGAACCAGTGAACGCAACAGTTTCTCCTGCCGGCTGTGCCTGTCTGGCCCCATGGACGGCCGTCTAGACTGGCGACTTTCTTCCGGAGGCGAAGCATGGCGCAACAAGGTCGACTGGTGGCGGTGGTCTGCCTGGTGCTGGCCATGGCGCTTTGGGGCAGCTCCTTCATCGCCCTCAAGCTGGCCTTCCAGGAGGTCGCCCCGCATTGGGTGATTTTCGCGCGTATGGCCTTGGGCAGCCTGATCTTCCTTGCCGCCTGGCGCTGGCGAGGCAACCTCGACTACCGGCCTGGCGACTGGAAATACCTGCTGGGCCTGGCCGCCTGCGAACCCTGCCTCTACTTCATTTTCGAAGCCCTGGCGCTGCAGCACACCAGCGCCTCCCAGGCCGGAATGATCACCGCGCTTCTACCGCTGCTGGTAGCGGTGGGTGCCTATGGCTTGCTACATGAACGGATCACTCGCGGCACCCTGGCTGGCTTCGTCCTCGCCGTGGTCGGCGCAGTCTGGCTCAGCCTGGCCAGCGACTCGGATAGCCATGCCCCGCAGCCGCTGCTGGGCAATTTCTACGAGTTCCTCGCCATGCTCTGTGCCACCGGCTATACGCTGCTGCTCAAGCACCTGTCATCGCGCTACTCGGCCTTTTTCCTGACCGCCATGCAGGCCTTCATCGGCAGCCTGTTCTTCCTGCCCCTGGCATGGGTCACTTCGCCCTTGCCGGAGTCCGTCAGCCCACTGGGCGTTGGCGCCATGATCTACCTCGGCACCGTAGTCACGGTGGGTGCCTATGGCCTCTACAACTTCGGCGTCTCGCGGTTGCCGGCGAGCCAAGCCACCGGCTTCATCAACCTGATACCGGTGTTCACCCTG
Organism: Pseudomonas sp. BN606; assembly: GCF_029873115.1. NCBI lineage: Bacteria > Pseudomonadati > Pseudomonadota > Gammaproteobacteria > Pseudomonadales > Pseudomonadaceae > Pseudomonas > Pseudomonas sp. BN606. The sequence continues at coordinate 47,118 of NZ_SSOF01000076.1, forward strand.
GTATTTGCCTGGGGCTTGCTGGGTGAGCGGCTGACTTTCGTGCAACTGCTCGCTGCCAGCGTGGTGTTCGCGGGTGTTGCGCTGAGCCAGTGGAAGAGCGCATCTCCGGCTCCGGCCGGGGTGCTGGATTGATCGTTCTGAACAATGCCTTCGCCATTCGCCTGGCCACCGCTGATGACATCCCAGCCTTGTGCGACCTGATCCTCGCGCATGGTCCCAACCCGTGGAATCACCTGCCACCAGATGAGGTCCGCGCCCACTTGCGGGGCATCGCCGATGCATCCGTAGGAGCGATCCTGGCGGAAGGCGAGGGGAGTCTGGCGGGCTTCGTCAGCTTCTACCTGAGCCAGGACATCCAGGTCCATCAGCAAGCCGGAAGGCAGGATCAGCTCCAGGGCTATGTCTGTGAGGCCGTGGTGCATCGCGATCTGGCCGGGCGCGGGTTGGGCACGCGACTACTTTTGGCCGCCATGGAGAAACTGGCCGCGCTTGGGACTGTGGACATCTATATCCAGCGGCATGAGGAGAACCTCGCCTCGGCGGGCATGATGCGCAAGGCCGGCTTCCGCGAGGTGTCGACCTTCGACGATCCTGCCCGCCGGCCCAACGGTTCTCGCCGGACCACCCTCTGCCACTGGAGCTCGGGCGGCGCAGCTTTCTAAGGGTTCAGCCACGCCAGGACCACGTCCAGCATCCGGTTGGCGAAGGCCCATTCGTTGTCGTACCACGCCAGTACCTTCACCAGCTCCCCTTGCACGCGGGTGTGATTGAGGTCGACCACGCAGGACACCGGATAGCCATTGAAGTCGCTGGATACCAGCGGCAACGCGTTGCACTCCATCACGCCCGGCGGCAGGTTCTCCGCACCGGCTACGAGGGCCGCATTGAGGACTTCGCGGCTCGTCGGGCGTTCGGCGATGAACGTGAGATCCAGCAACGACACGTTCGGCGTTGGCACCCGAACCGCCAGGCCATCCAGGCGTCCTGCCAGCTCCGGCAGCACCAGGCCGATGGTCTTGGCCGCGCCAGTGCTGGTGGGAATCATCGAGAGAGCCGCAGCCCGTGCGCGATAGGGGTCGCTGTGGCTCTTGTCCAGCAGATGCTGGTCGTTGGTGTATGCATGCACCGTGGTCACCAGGCCGCTGCGAATCCCCACTTCGCGGTGCAGCAACATGGCCAACGGCGCCAGGCAGTTGGTGGTGCAGGAGGCATTGGAAACGATCTGCTGGCTGCCCAGCTGGTCATGGTTGACCCCGAACACCACGGTCAGGTCGGCGGTTTCGAGGGGGTGCGACAGCAACACTCGCGGCGCACCCGCGGTCAGGTGCTGCTCCACTTGGGCGCGCTTCTTCAGCTTCCCGGTGCATTCCAGCACCAGGTCCACGCCAAGCTGGTCCCAGGGCAGGTTGACCGGGTCACGCTCGCGCAGCAGGTGAATGATCTGGTTGTTCACCTGCAGGCGATCATCGCTCAGGTGAACATGGCCGGAGAAGCGGCCGAAGGTCGAGTCGAAACGGGTGAGGTGGGCCAGCGATTCGAAATCGCCGAGGTCATTGATGGCTTCGATGCGCAGGCGCTGGTCGAGACCCCGCTCGAACAGAGCACGAACGAGCGCGCGACCGATGCGCCCATATCCATTCAGGGCGATACGCAGCATGGTGTTCTCCTTCCTTTGATCCTTCCCTCAGCTTAGTGGTGAAGGACGAGGAAGGAGACCGCTGCCAATCGTCAGTTGTCGCGGGCGCCGCCGAAGGAGGCACAGCCACGTTGTGTCTTGCCGTCCAGGCGCAGCTCGGCGGTCAGGTGCTGCACCGCACCGTTCATGCTGTCGACACAGCGTTGGGGCGCTACCCAGAGCTCCAGGTGTTGGCCGTTGGCTTCGCTGGACAGGTTGAATCGGCCGTCCGGCAGTTGTTCTTCCATATAGGGAAGGGCCAGGGAAGGTTGGCCGGGACGGTCGAGAATCAGGCCCTTGCCACTGACGCTGATGCTCCAGTCCGGCTCATGGCCGCTGGCGCGCAGCAGCAGACGCTTGAAATTGAGGTCATCGCAGCCATGGCCTTCGCGCTGCAGGCGGTAGAGGGTCTTCAGGTTCAGCTGGCCGTCGGCGTCCGGCAGCTTCGTTGCGCCCATGCTGGCGCGAATATCAGCGAACAGGGTGCCGGGACCATCCGCCGAGAGGTTGGCGGCTTCAGGCAACAGCCCGGTGGCGCCACTGTCGACCAGCGCGAAGCGGCGTTTCTCGCCACAGGGGCTGAACATCACCTGCCCGGAGACTACGCTCAGCTCACCCTGCAGGCGCACCATGTTGGCGTCGGGAGCAGGGGCTTTGTCGGCGAACATCTGGCAAGCGCCGAACAGGGGCAAGAGGCTGAACAGCAAGGGGCGGGCGAAGCGCATAGTGGGTCTCCTTCAGGGAGCGGCAACGTTACCGGTGCGCAGCGTCCGGCTCAAGCGCGGAGAAGGCAGATGATCCAGTGCAAGCGAGTCTTTGATGCGGTGCAGTCCGGAGATGGCCAGCGGGTACTGGTGGATCGACTGTGGCCACGCGGATGCCGAAAGGAATCTTTGGCCCTGACCACCTGGCTGAAAGAGGTGGCGCCTTCAGACAGCCTGCGCAAACAGTTCTGCCATGATCCGGCGCTATTCGATGAGTTCCGCCTGCTATACCGCGCGGAATTGGCGGCCCATCCCGAGTACTGGCAGGGACTGCTGGAGATGGCCCGCAAAGGCGACCTGACCCTGCTCTACGCCGCCAGGGACGAGGTGCACAACAACGCCCGGGTGCTGGCGGATTTTCTCGAGGAAGAGCTTGAACGCAGCGGTCCACCTAGTTCGCCGGTGTGTTATGCCGGCGAACTTTAGGGGGGGTCAGCCCACGTGGTAGGTCTGCCCGGTTTGCGCACCTTCCGTGCTCTTGGCGTAGGCCAATGCCGCCTCGGCTGCCGGTACCGCCTTGTAGCCACGGAAGTAGGGTGCGTAGTCGGGCAGGGCCTCCTCGATCACGGTCGGGCTGACGCTGTTGATGCGCATGCCGCGCGGCATCTCCAGGGCGGCGCTGCGCACGAAGGCATCGATGGCGCCGTTGACCATGCTGGCGGATGCGCCGAAACGGATCGGGTCGTGGCTCAGCACCCCGGAGGTGAGTGTGAACGAGGCACCGTCGTTGGCGAACTCGCGGCCGATCAGCACCAGGTTCACCTGGCCCATCAGTTTGTCCTTCAGGCCGATGGCGAACTCGGCTTCACCCATTTCCGCCAGGGCGCCGAAATGCACCTTGCCGGCGGCGCTGATCAGGGCGTCGAAGGGGCCGACCTTCTCGAACAGGCGACGAATCGAAGCAACGTCGGTGATGTCGGCTTGCAGCTCACCGCTGTTGCGGCCGACGCGGATGATTTCGTGGCGCTCGGTGAGCTCCTGTTCGATGGCCTTGCCAATGGTGCCGCTGGCACCGACGAGAATGATTTTCATGGGACCGGATCCTGTGTGGAGGAATGAACGACAGGTCCAGTGTAGAGTGCTGCCTGTTGTCGATAATCCATGTAATTGGAAAAATTTGGTTTTCAAATGGAAACAATAGGGCCGCATTTCAATGAGCGAAATGGATGATCTGGCCGCCTTCGCGGTGCTGATGGAAGCCGGTAGCTTCACTGCTGCTGCCGAGCGGCTGGGCTGCAGCAAGGGGCAGTTGTCCAAGCGCATCCGGCTGCTGGAGCAGGGGCTGGGGGCTTCGTTGCTGCATCGCACGACGCGGAGGCTGGACCTGACCGCCGCAGGGGCAGCCTTGTTGCCGGAGGCACAGGCCCTGGCCGCCCAGGCCGAGCGAGCCAGGCAATCGGTGCGGCGCCTGCAGGAGGAACTGGCCGGCTGCGTGCGCTTGACGGTGCCGGTGTCCCTCGGTGAAACCTTTTTCGATGCGCTGTTGCTGGACTTCACCCGGCAGTACCCGCAGATCCGTGTTGAGCTGGACCTGCACAATGGCTATCGCGACCTCGTGGCGGAAGGTTTCGACCTGGCCATTCGTTCAGGCGTGGACATGGATGAGCGTCTCGTGGCGCGGCCGCTGTTCTCCCTGGAGGAAATCACCTGCGCTACCCCGGCCTATCTAGCCTCCCACGGTGAACCCCGGCAACCGGCAGACCTGGCCCGCCACCAGTGCCTGCTGAACACGCATTACAGCGGTTTCGAGGAGTGGCTCTATCACCAGCAGCACCGGCTGGAGCGGGTAAAGGTGGCGGGTGCGCTGGCGAGCAATCACTACAGCTTGCTGAAGAAGGCCGCTCTCTCTGGCGCCGGCGTTGCGCGGCTGCCCTCCTACATGATCTACGACGAACTGGCCGATGGCCGTCTGGTGTGGCTGCTGCGCGACTTCCAGACCCGTCAGACGCCAGTCTTCCTGGTTCACCCCTGGCAAGGCGGGCTACCGAGACGCACCCAGGTACTGGTGGACTACCTGCTGGCCTGGTTCGAGCGCAGCCGGCGAAAACTGGATAAAGCGGGAGAGTAGGGCAGAGGCGGCGCCAGGACGGAACAGCGCTGTCCGTCCTGGCGCAATGGGAGAGGGTGTCAGGCCAGATGCTTCAGCAGGCGTGCCTGCAGGGCTTGCAGTTCATTCGGGTCGGCCTTTTTGCTGGCGTGGATTGCCAGCGACTCGCCCTCGAAGCGCGGCACGATGTGCATGTGAATGTGGAACACCGTCTGGCCCGCCGGTGCACCGTTGAACTGTGCCACCTGTACACCGGCCGGTTGCAGTTCCTGCACCAGTACGTGGGTCAGCCGTTGCACCACGGCCATTACCTTGGCCAGGGCGTCGGTTTCGATCTCCAGGATGTTGCGGGCGGCGGATCGCTTGGGGATCACCAGCGTGTGGCCAAACGACTGCGGGAAGATGTCGAGGAAGGCGAGCACGTCGTCGTCTTCGTAGAGTTTGTAGCAGGGGGCTTCGCCGCGAATGATCTGGGCGAAAACGTTCTGCGGATCATAGGTGCCGTGCAAGCTCATCGAAGGCTCTCCATTTGCCGATTGCGAGCCGTGCACATTAACGCCCGGCGCGACGCCGGAAAACCCCGGAAGCGCCCATCCGCCACACCGACCGCTGCATCCACTGCAAGCGCAACCGCAGCATCCGGCGATTCGTCGAATTTTTTCGGCCATGAACCGGTAATCAAGGCGCTGAGACCCGTATTCGTCTGCAAGAGGATGCTTAATCGCTAATAATTTGAACTGGCAATTACTCCCATTTTGTCTTGAGGAGCTTCACCGGCAGGCTGGCTACTTTGCGGCCAGTGCCAGATCCCCTTCAGCTTTGCATGTAGGAACGATCGATTTCTGACCTTGTGCCGCGGGTTGTCCAGGCAGTCCGCGGATTTCCTTTCTTGTTGGCCTGCTAGCCAAGTGGCCATTTCCGGTCATGCACACCCAATTGGGTGCTGAATCCACGGCCGTGAAACTGCGGGCGAACACCGCTGCGAACGACTAGGGTATCCAGGGTCGAAAGTGGACCGATGGTTCTGCGTTTTTGCCGACGTTCTGGCAAAAGTCCCCGTCGCCAGCCGCCGTTTCTGGCGTTACCCTTCGCATCTGGATAAGAAGTGGAGCACCGCAAAGCTGACGTCGGCGATCCCGCCACCTGGCACCAAGCCCGCCAGCGAGGCACGACGAAGGATGTTCGCGCCAAGGCTTCCACCCCTGTTTGCTGTTTCATTCCGCCTGCGGGATGACCCTTTTTCCGCTGCCGGCCTGTCGTGGCCGGTAGCTGACTGCCTGAACCGGCCGTTCGAGCGAGCGGCCCAGTATCGAGAGGATCGACCGTGCACAACGTCGTAATCAGTGGCACCGGCCTGTACACCCCGTCCAACAGCATCTCCAACGAAGAGCTGGTGGAGTCCTTCAATGCCTACGTGCAGGCCTACAACGCCGAGAACGCCGGCGCTATCGAGCGTGGCGAAATCGAGCCCCTGGCCGAATCCAGCGTGGCCTTCATCGAGAAGGCATCCGGCATCAAGAGCCGCTTCGTGGTGAACAAGGACGGCATCCTCGATCCCAAGCGCATGACGCCGCGCATTCCGGAGCGCACCAACGATGAGTGGGGCATCCTTTGCGAAATGGCAGTTGCCGCCGCGAAGCAGGCGCTGGAGCGTGCAGGCAAGACCCCGGCGGACATCGACGGTGTGATCGTCGCCTGCTCCAACCTGCAGCGTGCCTACCCGGCGGTGGCGATCGAAGTCCAGGCGGCGCTCGGTATCGACGGCTTCGGCTACGACATGAACGTCGCCTGCTCCTCGGCCACCTTCGGTATCCAGGCTGCCACCACCGCAGTCCAGACCGGCCAGGCCCGCGCCATCCTGATGGTCAACCCGGAAATCTGCACCGGCCACCTGAACTTCCGTGACCGCGACAGCCACTTCATCTTCGGCGATGCCGCCACCGCGGTGATCATCGAACGTGCCGACCAGGCCACTTCCAGGCACCAGTTCGAGGTCGTGGGTACCAAGCTGCTGACCCAGTTCTCCAACAACATCCGCAACAACTTCGGCTTCCTCAACCGCGCCGCGGAAGAGGGCGTGGGTGCCCGCGACAAGCTGTTCGTCCAGGAAGGCCGCAAGGTGTTCAAGGATGTCTGCCCTATGGTCGCCGAGCTGATCGCCGCCCACCTGGAAGAGAACAAGCTCAACGTCACCGACGTGAAGCGCTTCTGGCTGCACCAGGCCAACCTCAACATGAACCTGCTGATCGCCCGCAAGTTGCTGGGTCGTGAGGCCGAGCCGCAGGAGGCGCCGGTGATCCTCGATACCTACGCCAACACCAGCTCCGCCGGTTCCGTGATCGCCTTCCACAAGCACCAGGACGACCTGCCCAGTGGTGCGCTGGGCGTGCTCAGCTCCTTCGGCGCCGGCTACTCCATCGGCAGCGTGATCCTGCGCAAACGTTGATGAACCAACCGGCCGACGCTGACCTGCTGCCCCGGCTCCTGGCCGGGGAGCAGGGCGCGTTTCGCGAGTTGATCGGCACCTACCAGGGCGCCATGCGTGCAGTCGCCTATGCCATCGTCGGCCAGCGGCATGCCGATGAGGTGGTACAGGACGCCTGGCTGGCCGTGGTGCGCAACCTGGACGGCTTCCAGCAGCGTTCAAGCCTCAAGACCTGGCTCCTCACCATCGTCGCCAACAACGCCCGCAGCCGTCTCAAGCAGAACCGCCGCGAGGTGTTGCTCGACGACCTACCTGCCCCCCACGGGAGCATCGGTGCTGATCGTTTCGCCGAAGATGGCCACTGGGCCGCGACCCTGCCGGCCTGGCACGAGGATTCGCCCGAGGCCCTGCTCACTGAGGAGGAGCTGCGCGAATGTCTGGAGAAGACCTTGCTCAGCCTCTCGGAGATGCAGCGCAGCGTGGTGTTGCTGCGTGAGCGCCAAGGGCTGGAATTGGAAGAAATCTGTAATTTATTGGAGATATCGCTCTCCAATGTCCGGGTGCTGCTGCATCGTGGACGCCTGAAGCTGTTCGCCACGCTGGAACATTTCGAGGAGACAGGCCAATGCTGACGTGCAAGGAACTGGTTGCCCGTTCCAGCGAATTGCTCGATGGCGAACTGAGTTTTCGCGAGCGCATGGCTGTGCGCCGCCACCTCATGCTGTGCCGCAACTGCCGTCGCTTCATCAAGCAGATGAAACTGACCCAGGCAGTCGTCCGCCTGTTGCCGGAGGGCCAGGGTGCCGAAGTGGACGACCTGGCCGCACACCTGGCGCAGAAGCGCCGCGATTCCCTCTAGCGTTCCATTCCCGCCCGCTTCGTGAGTAGTCGCGAATCCGCATATTCGCAAGTCGCCTATTTCAAGTCCCTTAAGCTCGTCTTGCTCGGCAAAAACACCTGAAAGCCGCGTGGTAGAGCGTCTGCGTGCTTATGAAATTTCGAAGTAAAAAAGTTCCGTTGTCACAAAATATTTATATATAAGCAACTGAGCTGAAATAACCCGCCGCCAAGATTCCCCACCAGCACCGACGAGCCCAGACGCTCTCGTGTTTTCTAACGCTAAAGACCAATAGGGGAACCCTTCGATGATCCGTAAGCACTTCGCCGGTTTTGCCGCCAGCGCCATGGCTCTGGCCATTTCCGCCCAGGCTTTCGCCGGTACCGTTACCACTGACGGCGCCGATATCGTCATCAAGACCAAAGGCGGCCTGGAAGTCGGCACCACCGACAAGGCTTTCAGCTTCAAGCTCGGCGGTCGTCTGCAGGCTGACTACAGCCGCTTCGACGGCTTCTACACCGTGAACGGCGACACTGCCGACGCCGGTTACTTCCGTCGCGCGTTCCTGGAACTGGGCGGCATCGCCTTCTCCGACTGGGCCTACCAGATCAACTACGACTTCTCCCACAACGCCGGTGGCGATGCCAAGGCTGACGATGGCTACTTCGACGAAGCCTCCATCGCCTACATCGGCTTCCAGCCGGTGGTGATCAAGATGGGTCGCTTCGACCCCGACTTCGGCCTGGAAAAGGCCACCAGCTCCAAGTGGGTAACTGCCCAGGAGCGCACCGCCGCCTATGACCTGGCCGACTATGTGAACAACCACAACGGTGGCATGGGCGTGCAGGTGTCCGGCACCTACGGCGCGTCCCTGTACGGCTCCGCCGGCCTCATGGCCAACGACGCCACCAACCGCGACGAAGACGGTGACAGCGTCAAGCAGTTCAACCTGCGCGGTGTATTCGCTCCGATGCACGAGGCCGGCAATGTCCTGCACTTTGGCGTGAACTATGCCACCCGCGACCTGCAGGATACCTCCTTCGACGGTCGTATCCGCAGCCGCCTGGGCATCCGCGGTGTGAGCACCGAAGGTGGCCAGGACGCCGGTAGCAACGGCAACCGCCTGGTACTGGCCGGCGCCAACAACACCCCGGTCGGCGCTTACGACAACGACAGCACCGTTGGCCTGGAAGCTGCCTTCGCCACCGGTCCGTTCTCCATCCAGAGCGAATACCTGAAGCGCGAAGTCGAAGCCAAGGCTGCCAACCGCGAAGACATCGATGCCGACGGCTACTACGTGCAGGTTGCCTACACCCTGACCGGCGAAGCCCGCGACTACAAACTCGGCAAGTTCGACAAGATCAAGCCGGCCAACAAGGGCATCGGCGCCTGGGAAGTGTTCTATCGTTACGACAACATCAGTGCTGAAGACGACAACGGCGCCTTCGCCAACATCGACGACGTGGAAGCCAAGGTGCACAACTTCGGTGTGAACTGGTACGCCAACGAAGCCGTCAAGCTCAGCGGCTACTACGTCAAGACCAAAGTGGACAACGCCACCAACGCGGTGGGCGACGACGACGGCGACGGCATGGTCTTCCGTGCCCAGTACGTGTTCTAAGACGACACGGGTTTCCGCTCCTTTGCTTGAGCCCCGCCATCTGGCGGGGCTTTTTTACGCGCACGGAAAAGTGCGGAAGGGCGAGCGGCCCCGCCTTGGGGGCAGATCAACCACGGCTTCCTGGCGTGCCCGGCGTCGCCTACGTATGCTCTGCACTCCCGCCTTTCGGTTGTCGCGCCATGCTGCTGATCTCCAACAGCGTCCACCTTCCCCTCGATGAGATTGAATTGTCCGCCATCCGCGCCCAGGGGGCGGGCGGGCAGAACGTCAACAAGGTCTCCAGCGCGATGCATCTGCGCTTCGACATCAACGCCTCGTCGCTGCCGGACTTCTACAAGGAGCGCCTGCTGCAACTGCGCGACAGCCGCATCACCGCTGACGGCGTGATCATCATCAAGGCGCAGCAGTACCGCACCCAGGAACAGAATCGCGCCGACGCCCTGGAGCGCTTGGCGGAGCTGATCCGTAGCGTGACGAAAGTGCAGAAAGCAAGACGGCCGACCAAGCCCACGCTGGGCTCGAAGAAGCGTCGGCTGGAAGGCAAGGCCAAGCGCGGGGCAATCAAGGCCGGCAGGGGGAAAGTGGATTTCTGAGGTCGTGGGTATCCGACCCGCTACTGCGCCAATCCGGTGAACAGCTGCATGCATCGCTGCGGGTCGCCGGTTTCGATTCCGGTATACAGCCACTTCTGGCGCTGCTCGAGGCTGCCGTGGGTCAGCGGGTCGCGCATGGGGGCTTTGCCTGGGATCGTGCCCTGTTCCTGTGTGTAGGCCATGACCGTCTGCAGCATCTTGTCCACGTCATCGGGATTGACCCATGGGTATTTGCGCTGGGCATAGCCGACCCAACTGCCCGCCAGGCAGTCGGCCAGCAGCTCCTGGGCGACCATCAGACCCTCCGGCCCTGAGAGTTTGACGCCACCTTCCTTCATATCCTTGATCCAGCTGTTGACGCCCACCAGGTTCTGCATGTGGTGGGCCACCTCGTGCGCCACGACGTAGCTGCGTGCGAAGTCGCCGACTTCGGGTGCGTTCTTGTGCAGGCCGTCGAGGTGGTCCAGATCCAGGTAGAGACTCATGCTGCCGGGGCAATAGAAGGGACCGCTGGTTGTTCCGGTGTCCTTGCAGGGCTTTTCAACTTTGCCGCGGTACGTCACCAGCTTGGGCTTCTTGTAGGAGTAGTCGCCACGGGCGAGGAATTCGCCCCAGATGTCCTCGATGCTCTCCATCATCAGCTCCACCAGCTCCTGCGAGTCGGCCGGCGCTTGCGCCGGGGCCGGTACCGGCGCGGCGGCAACCGGGGCAGACGGGGCTTCGGTGGAGTTGCTCCCCGGGAAGAGTGGCGGGGGCGGCTTCAGGCGTTCGAACAGCTGCGCCGGGCCGAACGCGAGGTAGAGCGTCACACAGATCAGCGCCACCGCCATCAACAGCCAGGCAAGGATTCGCAGCAGGCGGAGCAGCAGACCTTTGCGGGGCCTCGGGGTGGCGGAGTTTTCGGGCATGGTGGCGTTTCCTTGTGGCGTCGAGGTTCAGTGTTGTCGTTACTTCGTGTCCTCGCCATTTGTTTCTTGCATGAGACATCTGTCACATGGTGGCAACCTGATGCTGCTTGAATGCCCTGCACCTCAAATGTCGCCCGGAGTACCGACCATGGCAGCCGAAAGCAGTCTGGCTCGCCTTCTCAAGACCGTGGAGCCGTTGGCCCCGGATATGAGTATCAGTGATGTGGCTGATCGCCTGCTGACCCCTGAGCACAAGGCTTTCCTGTCGCTGCCGGTGGTGGACGCGCAGGGCAAGCCACTGGGATTGGTCAGCCGCTATACGTTGCAGGATATTTTCATGCAGCGGTTCGGCCGCGACCTCTGGGGCCGCCGTCCGGTGGGCGACGTGATGAATTCGGCGCCGCTGACCGTGGCCCTCGCTTCTGGCCTGGAGCCGGCAGCCAAGCAGGTCACCGCACAGCTGCAGTACCCCATTACCGAAGATTTCATCCTGGTGGACGAGCAGGGACGCTACCTGGGACTGGGTACGGTGCTGGACTTGCTGAAGGCCATGGAGCTGCGCATCGCCCAGCGCAACCGGGTACTGCGCCAGGCGCTGGTCGACCTGAAGGAATCCCAGGCGCAACTGGTGCAGTCGGAAAAGATGGCGTCCCTCGGCCAGATGGTGGCGGGCGTCGCCCACGAGCTGAACACGCCGTTGGGGTATGTGAAGAACAACGTGCAGCTGATGGAAGAGCTGACCACGCCGCTGTTCGCCCTGGCCGCGAGCCAGGCTGCGCTGGCCGCTTGCCTCGAAGACCCGGCCTGCGACGAACAGCGCCTGGCCGATGCGCTGGAGCAGGCCGCCGCCAGCCGCGAAGCGGCCGCTCCCGAGCTGCTGGCCGACGACCTGCGCCAGCTGTTCGGCGACACGCTCTATGGCCTCGGCCAGATCTCCGAACTGGTATCCGGACTCAAGGATTTTGCCCGTCTGGACCGTGCCATGAGCGAGGAAGTGGACCTCAACGAGTGCATCCGCAGTTCCTTGCTCATCGCCCGCAACCACATCAAGGACAAGGCCGAGGTGCTCCAGCTGCTCGGTGAGCTGCCGCGTATCGCCTGCGCGCCGTCGCAGATCAACCAGGTGCTGCTGAACCTCTTCACCAACGCCGCCCAGGCCATGGATGCGCCGGGACGCATCCAGGTGAAGAGCTGGGCCGACGACGGCAATGTCTGCATCTCCGTGCAGGACAGTGGACGGGGCATGCCGCCGGAAGTCATGCAACGCATCTTTGATCCGTTCTACACCACCAAACCGGTGGGGCAGGGCACGGGGCTGGGGTTGTCCATCAGCTACAAGATCATCCGCGACCACGGCGGCAGCATCCGCGTGGCCTCGGAGCCGGGGCGCGGAACGCGCTTTCTCATCAGCCTGCCGCGCAGTAAGGCGGTCGAACTGAAACGGAGTGCCTGAGCCCATGAATTCACCTGTCCGCATCCTCTTCGTCGATGACGAGGAACGCATCCTGCGTAGCCTGGCGCTGCAGTTCCGTCGCCAGTACGAGGTGATCACCGAGAGCGACCCGTTGCGGGCGCTGGAGCGCCTGAAGGAAGAATCGGTGCAGATCATCGTCAGCGACCAGCGCATGCCGCGCATGAGCGGCGCCGAACTGCTGGCCCGCTCGCGGGAGGCCGCACCGGAGTGCCTGCGCATCCTGCTGACCGGCTATTCGGACCTGGATGCTGCGGTGGAAGCGCTGAACAACGGCGGCATATTCCGCTACCTGACCAAGCCCTGGGACCCGCAGGAGATGGCGTTCACCCTGCGTCAGGCGGCGGAGATCGCCGAGCGCCAGACCTGCGCGCCAGTCACTGCCGCCACCAGTGATCTGGCGGCGCCGCTGAACCTGCTCTTGCTCGACGACGACCCGGAAACCCTGCACTGCGTAGAAGCCTTCTGCCAGGCCGGTGGGCACCGGCTGATGCGTGCCAACAATCTGAGCGAAGCGTTGGTAACGCTGAACTTGGAACCCGTGGACCTGCTCGTCAGCGACCTCAAGCTAGGTGACGAGGACATGGCGCCGCTCCTAAAATCCCTGGCCCAGGCTCATCCGCGCCTGCTCAGCCTGGTAGTGACGCCCTTCCGCGACACCCAGGCCCTGCTGAAACTGATCAACGAAGCACAGATTTTCCGCTACCTGCCCAAGCCCATCCGCCGGGGGCTGTTCGAGAAGGGCCTGAAGGCCGCTGCCGAACAGGCCTTTCTCTGGCGTTCCCAACCGCTGGACCTGGTCCCGCGCATGGCCGAAGCCCCGAAAGAAGCAGGCGAAAACCAGAAGGTCGGCAGCCTGCTCGGCATGCTGGCGCGGCTGCGCGAGCGGATGATCGCCTGAGCCCCTGCCGGCGGGGCATCAGGACAGGTCCGTTCGAGTGTTTCAGGGCCTGGAAGCGCTTTCAAACGGTGACCCGAGCGTGGGTGTTTCCGGGCGCTGCGCAAAACGCTGGGACAGGACGGAGCACACCATCAGCTGGATCTGGTGAAAAAGCATCAGCGGGAGAATGAGCATCCCGATGCTGCTGCCGGCGAACAGTACCTGCGCCATGGGCACGCCGGTGGCCAGGCTCTTCTTCGACCCAGCGAAGAGAATGGTGATGCGGTCTTCGAGATTGAAGCCCAGCCACTTGCCCAGCAGATTGACGATGGTGAGCACCAGGGCCAGCAGCAGGCAGCAGCCGACTACGATGCCGAGCAATTTCAGCGGAGGGACCTGCTGCCAGAGCCCGCCGATCACGGCCGCGCTGAATGCCGTGTAGACCACCAGCAGGATGCTTCCCTGATCGACGTACTTCAGCCATTGCTTGTTGCGATTGACCCAGCCGCCGATCCATTGGCGGGCGATCTGCCCGGCGACAAAGGGCAGCAGCAACTGGATGCTGATCTTGCTGATGGCCTCGACGGTGGAGCCGCCGTCGCCATGAACCCCCATCAGAAGTGCGACCAGAACAGGCGTAACGAATATGCCGAGCAGACTCGACGCAGCGGCACTGCAAATGGCCGCCGGGATGTTGCCGCGAGCCAGAGAGGTGAAGGCAATGGCCGATTGCACGGTAGCGGGCAGGGCGCAGAGATAGAGGAAACCCGCGTAAAGCTCGGTACCCACCATGGGCAGCAGCACCGGCTTCAGTGCCAGGCCCAGGAGCGGGAACAGACCGAAGGTGCAGAGGAACACCAGCAGATGCAGACGCCAATGGCCGGCGCCGGCGATCACGGCATCGCGCGACAACTTGGCGCCGTGCAGGAAGAAAAGCAGGCCAATGGCGATGTTGGTTATCCAGTCGAACGCCACCGCGACCTGACCCTGGGCGGGCAGCAGAGTGGCAGCGGCAACGACGGCGATCAGCGTCAGTGTGAAGTTGTCGGGGAGAAAGCGCGGGCGGGCCATGGATGGATTCACTGATTGTCATTCGGGACCGGCCTAATCTAGCCTTGCTCCTCGATGCCGACTAACGCGATAGGGGCAACAAATGTCTGAAAACGGACAGGCTCAATGGTCCGAGCGCCAGATCCCCCGACTGACGAAACTCCCCCGGCCACTCTTCGCCCGAAACGAATCGCTGGCCAATGCGACGGGAACGCCCCGTCATACCCATGACTGGGTGCAACTGTCCTATGCCATTCGCGGCGTGCTGCATGTGCATACACGGGAAGGGAGTTTTGTAGCCCCACCGCAAAGGGCCGTGTGGATACCGGCGCAGACGGAGCATGAGGTGTTCAGCTCGCCTCACACGGAAATGCGCAGCCTGTACCTGGACGCCGCAGTTACGGGAGGAGCGCTGAGCAGCTGTCGGGTGATCGAGATGGACGCGCTGACGCGTGAGCTGATCCGGCGCTTCTGCGAGCTTCCGGCGGAATACGACGAGGCGGGCCCCGACGGGCGCCTAGCTCAGGTGCTGCTGGATCAACTGCTGGTCGCCCGCGAGGTCAGCCTGTCATTGCCCCTGCCCAGCGACGCCAGGCTGTTGCGCCTGTGCCGGGCACTGCAGGCGGCCCCGGACGACGCGCGAACGCTGCTGCAATGGAGCGAACAGCTGGGCGCTTCCGAGAAAACCCTGCGACGGCTATTCCTGCGTGAAACCGGGTTGACCTTCCGCGTATGGCGCCAGCGCCTGCGCTTGCATGGCTCGCTGGAGGCGCTGGAACGGGGGCAGCGAGTGACGGAGGTCGCCCTTGCCTACGGCTATGACTCCACCTCCGCATTCATCGCAGCCTTTCGTCAGCACTTCGGGGTGACGCCCGGCGACTTCTTCCAGCCCTGAAACCGCGCAGGACTCAGACCGCACCCTGCTTGAGGTCAGTGAGTACGTTGACCTTCATTGCGGGCACTCATGGCGACACCTCCTGGCCGTCTGCCATGAAGACTGGCAAATCCCGCCACGCCACCCACAGCTCCCGCTGCCAACGCACTACACCCACCGGCCGGCCCAACGGATGAAGGCTAGTCGCGGTGCGGCCTTTATCTCCGGCCAACTAATGGTTGTCGACGGTGGTCGGACGGCCAAGCTGCCGTTGCCGTTCTGAGACTGCGTCGCTTCGGGCGATTCTTTTTCGAAACTCCGAGCTGCCGGTTGAACCTCCTCCGCATTGCAGGCGTAGCGGAGGAGGTTCCTGTTCAGGGCCGCTCAGGGTCTTCGTTGATCAACATCGGCGATAGCATCTCCTGGCTGGCCACGGACGTTGCAATCGAGTTCGACTTCTCGCCGACGCTCCAATACCCACGCGCAGTTCTTGCACATCGCAAGTACCCCGGCTGTGCTTGCTCTCGCTCCTGTATCCCTATACTGAGCCAGCCACGGTAAAGTCGGTGGGCCAGGCGGGGCTACGAGTGCCGGCAGCAATCAGTCCAGATGCGGCGTCGCATCGGGAAATGGAAGCGGCGAATGCAGAACTGTCCGGAAGTCCCAACTGTGAGAATTTGCTTGCGCTGGTACCAGCCTATGGACCGACATCCGCGTATCAGCTGGGAGAATGTCGATTCGTACCCTGAGCTCCTGTGAGTCGAGAAATGAGAGCGTCCTTCGAGAGCGTTCTGAAGAGCAAGAACCTGGCTCACCTGGACAAGGCCCGTCGCTCAGGACTGACAACTCCGGTCCGGCGTGTGTCCTTCATCCTGCGCGAGCATTTCTCGATGATGGCCTTCACCGGTGCTGTAGATGCGCTGGTGACCGCCAATCTCATGAGCTCGACCCCCGTGTTCGAAGTTCAGGTGGTGGGGGGAGATAGCAATCTCGTCGTGAGTGACCTGGGCATATCCATTTCCACCGATTGCGTCCTCAGCG
Organism: Pseudomonas sp. BN606; assembly: GCF_029873115.1. Lineage (NCBI taxonomy): Bacteria > Pseudomonadati > Pseudomonadota > Gammaproteobacteria > Pseudomonadales > Pseudomonadaceae > Pseudomonas > Pseudomonas sp. BN606. The sequence continues at coordinate 63,305 of NZ_SSOF01000076.1, forward strand.
AGCTGGATGAAAAACGTCAGGACATCCTGGTGGTTTGTGGCGGCTTTCGCGTTCGGCTCGAGACTGAGGCATTGCTACGGACCAAGCTTCGATCAGCCGATGCCGCCGGGGCAGTGCTCGGGGGGCTCTGGAATGGTGCCTATTTTCTGGCCGAAGCCGGCCTGCTGGATGACCACGACTGCGCGTTCCATCCGGACTGCCGGGCGATGATGATGGAGCTCTTTCCAAAGGTAAGGGTAACGAGTCACTCCCAGGTACTCGATCGCAGGCGAATCAGTTGTGCTGGTGCCAACAGCTCCCTGGGCATGATGCTGGAGGTCGTTCGCCACAGTGCGGGTGATGACCTGGTGAGTGCCGTGGAAGAGGTGCTCAGCTGCGACAAAATGAAAGATGTCGTCGACGTGTCGGTCGTCTCGATCGATTTCGATCCAACGCTGCCTGAGACGATCAAGCTCGCGTTGGAGTTGATGCACAGCAACATTGAAGACCCGATCGAAATTGAAGAAATCGCTCGTTACGTGGGTATATCCAGACGACATCTGGAGCGTCTCTTCCGGCGCTATGTAAAGGCGACGCCTCCACGCTACTACCTCGAGCTTCGACTCACCCGGGCACGTCAGCTACTGCAGCACACCAATAAATCGCTGATTGAGATCGCCGTGGCGAGCGGGTTCGTGACCCTCCCGCATTTCCAGCGTTGCTTTCGCGCGATGTTCGATATGGCCCCGGGGCAGTTCCGCAAACGAAATCACTTCAAGGTTTGAGCTTGCGGGGCGGGCAAGCGGAGTCGGGGAAAACGTTTGGAGCGTTGCCGGCTTTCAGTTTGAATTTCTGTACTCCGTCTTGAATCCAGCCGATGACCTCCGCCGGCCCTATCAACGCCTTCCGACCCGCCTGGCGGCCGGAAATCACGCGTTAGTTTCACAACCAGGGACACGACATGACCTACCGAACACGGACAGAAGCCTTTTGGGCGGGCGTTCGCACGCTAGTTCCTTTGACGCCAGGTGTTGTGCCGTTCGGGCTTGTGGCGGGTGTCATGGCCGTAGACATGGGCATGTCCCCAACCATGACCATGGCAATGACCTTGTTGTTCTAATCGGGGTCGGCACAGATGGCAGCACTGCAACTGCTGCACAACGATGTGCTGCCTGTGGCGATAGTAATGACTGCCCTGGTTATCAATTTGCGCTTTGTGATGTACAGCGCATCGCTCGCGCCGTTTCTGCATCACTTGCCTAGTCGTTGGACGTGGCCACTGTCTTACATACTGTCTGACCAGTCGTACGCAATCTGCATTCTCAGGCTTTCAGGGCAGTAGTCGCCGTCGGAACATTCGCTCAGCGCCAAGTGGCAGCTGGCATGTGTCGAGAACGCACGTGGTCGGCGCAAAAAAATGCCGCCTGTGTGGCGGCGGCGAGGTCTCAAGCTTATGGCCTTTGACTAAGTCACGTCTGTTCGGAGAAGCGGGCCTCAAAACATTTGAGGCCGTGCAGGTCGCAGAACCTGGTGAGGTCCTGCCAATGCGAAGAGCTACAAGCGCACCGTGATCAATGGAGCAATGCTATTCGTGACCTGACTGCGATCAATATTACGCTGCCGTCGCCGAGCGATAGGTGTCCATATTCGACTGCAAAAGGGAAGAACGCGACGCAGCATCGGGTGATTGCCAAGAAGGTCATCGCCGTTGGCTGCAGGCGGCAAGAATCGGAGCTCCGGGCCGGCCATGTGCCGGCCTGGAGACTCCGAAGGACACGACTCCCCCAGCTTCCCTGATTGTTATTGAACCGAGCGGTGTTCCACTTCGACTACGTCGACATCCGGAGCATCCGGCGCGTCATTGGGTTCCGCCTCGACGGCATCGACGTCCGGTGCGTCAGCAGCGTCGTCGGCTACGTCTGCAGCATCCCTGGCTGCGTCCCTGGCTGCATCAGCAGCAGTCCTGGCCGCATCCCTGGCGGCATTCGCGTCATCTTTTGCTGCGTCCCGGGCTGCGTCTGCAGCCGCTCTGGCAGCATCCCGGGCGGTATCCGCGGCGGCTCTTGCCGCATCCCTGGCCGCATCCGCACCCTCGACACCAGCCGCTCTGGCCGCGTCCCTTGCCGCATCGGCGGCTGACCTTGCGGCATCCCTGGCAGCGTCTGCTGCATCCCTGGCCGCATCTCTGGCTGCGTCTGCATCGGCTCTGGCAGCGTCTCTGGCCGCAGCCGCATCATCTCTGGCCGCGCCCCTGGCGGCATCGGCCGCATCGTTGTCGGCGTCGTTGTCCTGGCCATCGCCCGGACCATCGTTGTCCGCCATACCGCCCCGGTCCGTGTCGCCGCGTCCTGGCCCGTCATGACCGTCACCGTCGCCGCCATGTCCAGAGGCAGAACTGCCCTTGCCACCGCCATGACCATGACCACTGCCATCACCACCGCCATGTCCAGAGCCAGCGTTGCCGCCGCCACCGCCGTGACCGCCACCATCGCCACCGTGACCGGAGCCGCCTCCGCCACTGCCGCCACCGCTACCTCCGCCGTGGCCACCGCCGCCGCCACCAGAGCCGCCGCCATGACCACCTCCACCACTGCTACCACCACCATGTCCGCCGCCTCCATCCTGGGCGTGGACACTGAATGAGCTCGAAATGTAATCAGGTACCAGCACGCTGGATGCCGAGAGAACACCACCAATCGCTAGAGTGAGTAGGCACTTTCTAAAAGACATAGTCGGACCTCCGTCTCAGTCTTCAGGGGTTCCCTCACCGAGGAACACACATTCGGTTGAGCCCGGGACAAGGCCGTGGTTCATCGCTGGTTACATGCTTCTGGACAGGCGGGAAGCGCGTGAATTGAGACGTTTGGAGCTTGGGGGAATAAGGGGACGGCCCCCTTGGTGCGGGCGTTTTTAAGGGTTGGTTTTTTTGCGGGAAAATTTCCCACATTGATTCATGGGGGAAACAGTCGAAGGCTTTTCGACGGAAAGCGGCAAGTTCCGAGCTGGCTTTACATGCAGGCATGCAGGTGACGAACGGCAGCACCTGTTCAAGGTAAATCGCCCCGCCCTGCGCCGCGAATGTATTGTCAGGTTGGGCTCCTGCGACGTTGTGGTCACAGGGGGGGGCGGCGAGGGGGCTCTGACGGTGCGTCAGCACTTGCCAGCCGCCGAGCCGGGCATGGGCGTTCCGCGTGGTAGCCGGAGATCGGCACGCAAGCCGCCGCCGTCGCGGTTGGCAAGGCTGATGCTGCCGCCCAGGCGGGAGGCGATCATCTGCACGATGGCCAGGCCGAGGCCGGCGCCCTGGGGGTTGTCCTGGCTGTAGAAGCGCTCGAACAGTCGTTCCAGCCGGCTCTCGTCGATCCCCGGCCCCTGGTCTTCGACCCGCAGTACGAGGGCGTCCTGGCCATCCGGCAGCAGGCTCACCTTCACTTCACTGCCTGTCGGCGAGAAGTTGCTGGCATTGGTCACCAGGTTCTGCAGGGCGATGCCGATGGCCGCCGGGTCGCTGGTGGTGTGGTAGTCGCCGTCCGCCACGTCGAGGGACAGTTCCAAACCCTTGTCCAGCACCAGAGGCGTGAGTTCGGCCAGGTGCTCACGAACCAGAGGCTCCAGGTCCACGGGCTGCCATTTCTGCCAGACCAGTTCAGGCTCAACCCGCGCCATGGTGAGCAACTGGTGGACCACGCGGGTCAGGCGGTCGACGCCCACGGTGAGAAACCGCAGAGCCTCGGTACGTTGCTCATCGTTCGTGGCTTCCAATGCGTTCTGCGCATGCAGGCGCAATACCGCGAGCGGCGTACGCATTTCGTGGGCGGCGTCGCCGATGAAACGGCGTTCGCGCTGGAGCATCTGTTCAATCTGCGCCAACAGCCGGTTGATCGCCGCTTGCATGGGTTCCAACTCCCGGGGCAGCGGCACGACTTGCAGCGGCGCGAGGGATTCGGCGTGGCGGCTGCGGATCACACGCGCCATGTTCTGCAAGGGGCGCAGCCCCCAGCCGATGGCCAGCCAGACCAGCGCCGCGAGGATGAGGATGCCGATCAGGTTCGGCCACAGCGTATGACGCACGATACGGCGCACCAGGTCCTGGCGCACATCGTCGCGTTCACCCACCCAGATCCGCAGGCCTTGTTCCGGGTCCGGCAGGACGAACCCGCGCCAGTGGTGATCGCCGAGCTGGAGGTTGTGGAACCCCGTGCGGATGGGGACGTGGTCGAAGGGCGGCGAGCTGGCCGATTGCACCAGGCTCCGGCCGTCGCGGTCCCAGACATGGAAGGCCAGCTTGCTCTCGTAAGGGTGGCCGACCTTGTGCGGCCCGGCCTGGCTGAGGGCCAGGTTGAATGCCTTGAACAGTTCTTCTCGGTTGCTGCTGGCCTGCGGCATGTTCATCACGCCCAGCAACAGTCGGGCGTTCTGTGCCAGGTGGGCATCGTAGATTTCTTCCACCTCGTGGCTGCTGTCGCGGTAGTTGAGGTAGACGATGAGCAGGGTGCCGAGCAGCAACAGGGCCATCACCAGCCACAGGGTGCGGTGGCGCAGTGAGGTCATGGTCGCGCATCCACCAGGTAACCGATGCCTCGCACGGTGCGAATGAGGTCACTGGAGAGTTTCTTGCGCAGGTGATGGATGTGCACTTCCAGGGTGTTGCTTTCGGCTTCCTCGTCCCAACCGTAGAGGGTCTGCACCAGGCGCTCGCGGGTCAGCACCTTGCCCGGTTGCGAGAGTAGTTCGTGGAGCAACTGGTACTCCTTGGGTGTCAGCGGCACCGGGTTGCCCTGGTAGCTGACCTGCTGGCTGGTCGGATCGAGCACCACGCCGGCGTGTTCGATGAGCACCTGCGGCCGGCCTGCGCTGCGGCGCAGCAGGGCGCGCAGGCGCGCCTTGAGTTCATTGAGGTCGAAGGGCTTGACCAGGTAATCGTCAGCACCGGCGTCCAGACCGAGGATGCGGTCTTCAAGGGCATCGCGGGCGGTGAGTACCAGCACCGGCAGGGTTGAACCGCCCGCCCGGAGCTTCTGCAGGACGTGCACGCCATCCAGGCGCGGCAGGCCAAGGTCGAGGATGGCCAGGTCGAACTCTTCGGTCTGCAAGGCATGTAGCGCGCTGGCGCCGTCGGTGAGCCAGTCGATGGTGTAGCCCTCCTGGCGCAGACCGGCGCGCACGCCTGCGCCCAGGGCGTTGTCGTCTTCGACGAGTAGGAGTCGCATGGGCCGCCTTAGCGCTTTAGCGCTTCTGGATTTCCTGCAGTAAAGCATCGATTTCCTGGCGACGGCCCTGGTCGGCCAGTTCACGTCCGGGGCGCGGGGCGGCAGCCTTGGCTTTGAGCAGGGCCTCGCGCGCCTGTTCCGGGTGCCCCTGGCGATTGAGGTGATCGCCCCAGAAATACAGGCTGTCGATACCAGTCGGGTTGATCTGCAGCGCCTTGCGCAGCAGCTGATCGGCCTTGTCTTCGTCGCCGAAGCTGACGGGCCAGCCGGGAACGCGGTCGTAGAGCGCACCGAGGCTGGTGTAGGCCGAACCCTGCAGGGCTTGCGGGTCGAGCTGGATGGCGCGCTCAAGGGCGGCGCGGGCGTCCTTGACCTTGCCCAGTGCACCCAGTCCACCCTCGGCGCCGGCCCAACTGCTGGTGACAATGCCATGCCAGATCCAGGCCTCAGCGGCTTGTGGGGCGCTGCGGGTGAAGGCGCCACTCTGGGCGGCGAGTTTCTCGAACTCAGCAGCGCGCTGCTTCTCCGGCAACTGGTACTGGATTTCCGCCCAGCGTTTCTGGATGTCCGCCAGGCGCTGGCTGTCGCTGGCGTCGAGGGCCCATGCGGGGATGCTGAGGGCCAGGAGCAGGCCGAAAGCGCACAGTAGCTTGTTCATCATGAGTGGTCCTTGCCGTGGTGGAGGTTGCTGAAGCGGCGGATGATCGGCAGCTGCTTGTGCAGCGCGCGGTCCACCACGCCCGGCAGCATGCTGTTGAGGCGGACGAAAAATTTCTCCGGCCAGCCGAGGTAGAGCTCGCTGAGGTCTTTTTCGATGGCCGCGATCACCGCGCCGGCCACCTGTTCCGGCTCGTCCACGCCCACCTTGAGTTCGGCGTTGAGGGCCATGGCGGTCTGGCTGTTCATGCTGGTACGGGTGGCGCGCGGAGCGACGTATAGAACGTTCACAGGGGTGTCGGCCAGTTCCCGGCGCAGCGCCTCGGAAAAGCCGCGCAAGGCGAACTTGCTGGCGCAGTAGACGGCATAGCCGGGGTAGCCGATGGAACCGTAGGTGGAGCCCACGTTTACTACCAGGCCATGGCTTTGCTGACGCAGCAATGGCAGCAGGGCGCGGGTCAGTTGCAGGGTGGCGGTGACGTTGAGGGCAAGCATGTCTTCGATCTGCCCATCGTCCACCTGTTCCAACATGGCGAAGGCGTTCACCCCGGCTGCATTCATCAGGACGTTGATCCCGCCCATGCCGCGAGCCGCTTCCAGTGCGCGCTGGCGGCCTGCAGCCTGACGCAGGTCGGCGCCTACCCAGGACAATTGATGAGGAAAGCGTTGGCGCAATCCGGCCAGGGTTTCAGGGTGGCGGCTGACCGCCAACACCTGGGCGCCGCGCACGCAGAGTTGCTCGACCAGGGCCAGGCCAATACCGCCGCTGGCACCGGTGAGTAATACCCGGCAGTCAGCGAGCCGCATGGTCCACCTCACTGGCACGAGGCAGCCCTCGGAACATCTCGGCGTAGAGCTGGTAGACGACCTTTGCGGCGTGGATCACTGCCTGTTGGTCGTCTTCGTCTTCCAGGCGATCCATCAGGCGGCGGTAGGTGGCCATGTGATCCTGGTCGAGGGCTCCATGGGAGGACAGGTAGCTGAAGGCTTCCGCCGGCAGTCCGAGGCTCTCGCGGATGGTGCCCGCGGCCTGGGTCGCCAGGGCGATGCTGGTGCCTTCAAGCACGTTGACCATGCCGAACAGTCCCACCGGGTTGCCACGGGCGATCAGGTCGTAGAGGTAGGCGACCATCAGTTCGATGGCCAGCGAGGGGCGGCTAGTGCGGGCGGCCTCCGCGTCGCCTCCGCAGGCCCTGATGTCATCGAGAATCCAGCGTTCGTGGCCGTACTCCTCATCGATGTATTCGCACACGGCACCCCGCAGCCATTCGAGACGGGATGGCAGGCGCGCCCCGCAGGCCATCATCAGTGGCACGGTGTGGCGCACGTGGTGGTAGGCCTGGCCGAGGAAGGCTCGATAGCCCTCCAGACTGACCTGCCCGGCCAGGGCCTCGCGTATTACCGGCACATTGAACAGGGCATAGCGTTCCTGGGCCGTGGCGACTTGCAGCTGGTTGAAGAAACTCATGGTCTTACCTCGTTTTCGAGTTCGAGCAGGGGGCCGCGAAAGCGCTCGGCAATGGCGTCTCGGCGCAGGCGCCCGTTGCTGGTGAGCAGCCCGTCGGCGGCGCTGAAAGGAGCGGTCAGGCGGTACCAGGCCCTGACCCGTGCGTAGTCGGGGAGAGCCGCGTTGGCGCTGGCCACGGCATCCGCGAGGGTCTGTTCGTCGCACTGCGGGTCCAGCGGCCAGAGCAGGGCAAGGTTGCCGGGCAGGCCTTCGCCCTGGACGAACGCCTGGGCGATCACCCCGCGCTGCGTGAGTTCGGCTTCCACCCAGTCCGGATTCACATTGCGGCCAAAGCTGGTAATGAACTGGTGCTTCTTGCGGCCCTTGAGGTGCAGGTAGCCTTCGCTGTCGAACTCGCCCAGGTCGCCCGTGGGCCACCACTCACCTGCATGGGGCGTCTCGCCGAGGTAGCCGAGCAGGGCGGAACCGCTGACCTGCACTTCGCCATCCTCCGCCAGACGCACCTGCACATGGGGCAGGGGTTTGCCGACGCTGCCCGGGCGATTGGCACCGGGGCGGTTCAGGCAGACTACCGACGCACATTCGGAGAGACCGTAACCCTCGAACACCGGTAGACCGATCCGTGCCGCGCGGGTCAGCAGATCCTGCGAGACCCGTGCGCCGCCCACTGCGACGAAGCGGAACTGCGCGGCGCTGAGGTGGTTGCGTTCGATCGCGGTAACCAGGCCCAGCAACAACTGCGGCACCAGGATCAGGCTCTGGGCGCCACTGAGTACGAGCGTGGCGAGCAGCTTCGGCCAGTCCACCCCGCTGGCACCCTGGATGCCGAGCTGCCGCTGCGGCAGCACCGTGACGCAGGCGCCGGCAATCAACGCGGCGTAGACCCCGAGGTTCTCCAGCAGGACGGCCATTGGCAGCACGGCAAGGTAGTGTGCCGGTGCGGTGGGGCGGCTGGCGATTTCCAGTTCCTGGCTGACCCGAAGCAGGGCTTGCGCACCAAGGCAGACACCCTTGGGCTGGCCGGTGGTGCCTGAGGTGTAGGTGATTTTGGCAGTGTCGGCGGGCAGGGCGGTGCGGCCGACTCCGGACCGACGCCAGAGGGTTCCATCCGAATGAAATCCGGCGTCTTCCAGGTCGGCGGTGAAGCCGTCGTCCACCACCGCCAGGCCGACCTGGCATTGCTCCAGACAGTGGGCGCGCTGCTGGGGGCTGAAGAAAGGTGGCAGGGTCAGGCAGGGGCGTCCGGCAAACAGGGCGGCCAGGTCCCAGAGCAGCGCCTCGGGTCCGTTGTCCAGACCGAGGGCGAGCACGCCTTCGGGCTCGCTGCGCAGCAGACCTTCACGCCGCTCCACTTCGGCCAGCAACTGGGCGTAGGTATAGCGCCGGGTATCCCCGCGGATGGCCAGGGGCATCGGCAGGTGGTTGGCATGCTCGCGCAACCGCTCGCGCAGGGCTTCAGGCTGCATGGTGGGCAGTCCTGTCGATATCGGGAAAGCCCAGGCGGGCGAGTACGCCGTTGCGCTGCAACAGCTCGAAGCCAAGGCGGATGTTGCCGGTAAACACCTGGGGTTTCTGCTCGTAGTAGGTGCCCCATTGCTCTTGCGCTTCCCCGAGACGGCCGGGGTCGGCTGCGCCGAGTGGCTGAGGTTCAAGGCCCAGGCGGCGGAAGCTGTTGATCAGTCCCGGGGCGCCGGTGAACACCACCCATTCAAGGCCTCGCAGGTTCAGGAGCCAGGTCACGGCGACGATGATCAGCCGGGCATTGCCGACGTTGATCGAGGCCAGGTTGCCCACTTCCACCACTTGCTCGCGCCGTACCGACTGGCCCGCTAGATCGGCGATCAGCGATTCCGCTGGCCGCTCCAGGTATTGCTCGAGGAACAGCGGTCCGTGTTCGGCGAGGCGAATGCCGGTCGCGGCGCTGAGTGCCCCGTGGTGATTGCGCAGGCTGAGCAGCTCCGGCATGAACTGGCGGATATCCGCGCCATGGGCGCTGAGGAACCGACGATGGACGAAATCCTCGACCTGACTGCGTCCTGGAACGCCGGGCAGCAGAAGCGACAAGGAGTGTTGTTGCGAATTCAGACCGAAATGGAATGGGAACAGGGCGCTCCACTCGTCGCTGTTCATCAGTAGCCCTCCAGGAGCTTTGCGGATGGAGGGCAGTATCTGCGGGAAGTCTTAAGGGACCCTGAAGATGGCGGTGATGCGCGTTTACAGGAAAGGGCTGTCAGCTACTGAGCTTCAGGGCGCTTTCGAGGCTTAGCCACTCATCGGTGTGCTGCCAGTGGGTTGCCCAGATTGCCAGTTGGTCTGCGGGCATGGGGCGGGCGATGCCATACCCCTGGGCCAGGTGACAGCCCATTCGCCGCAGCTGTCGGGTATGCTCGCGCGTTTCCACACCTTCGGCGATGACATCGAGCTTGAAGGTGTTCGCGAGCTGAATCACTCCTTCCACGATGCCGAGGTCTTCCGGATCGATGAGCATGTTGCGTATGAAACTCTGGTCGATCTTCAGAATCTGGACCGGTAGTTTGCGCAGGTAGGTGAGTGATGAGTAGCCGGTGCCAAAGTCGTCGATGGCAAAGCGCACACCCAGCGATCGACACAGTCGAAGCACGTCGATGGCTTGATCCATATCCGCTATGGCCGCGCTTTCGAGTATTTCGAGTTCGATGTGTCCGGGAGGAAGGGTGGCGTGATTGGCCAGGGTCTGGCGCATCAATTCGTGAAAGCCGGGATGCAGCAGCTGGCTGGCGCTGACATTGATGCTCACGCTGATATCCAGGTGCATGTCGTACCAGCGCGCTGCCTGGGCTACCGCCTCGCGGATCACCCACTCACCGATGGGACGCTCCAGATCGCTGCCATGGACGGAGGGCAGGAACTCGCTGGGGGAGCGCATCCCCTGTAGTGGGTCATGCCAGCGCAGCAGCGCCTCTACACCCAGGAGCTGACCGTTCTGCAGGTCCACCTGGGGTTGGTAATAGAGGCGGAACTGATTGCCGTCCAGGGCGGCTCGCAGGTGTTCCAGTTGGGTGCGGCGTTTCTGGGCCTTGCGATCACTTTCCGGGTCGAACAAGTGATAACGGTTCTTGCCCGCCTGCTTGGCCAGGTACATGGCCTGGTCGGCGTGACGGAGCAACGTGTCGGGGTCTGCCTGGTCGTTCGGATACAAGCTAACGCCGATGCTGGCGGAAACGCTGAGTCGCTTGCCGCCCACGTCCACCTCCTTGCTGGCCGCAGCAAGCATGCGATCCAGGGCCAGGGCACATTCCTCTGGCGAGGCGATATCCGAGAGCAGCAGCGCGAACTCGTCGCCACCCAGCCGCGCCAGCGTGTCGTCACCGCGTAGTACCTGCCTGAGATTTTCAGCGATGCCAATCAGGAGGGCATCGCCGTTGATTGGGCCGTAGTCGTCGTTGATGGCCTTGAATCCATCCAGATCCATGAAACACACCGCAAGGGTCTTGTTGCTGCGCGCGGCGCGCATGACTGCCTGCTGGAGACGGTCTGTGAGCAAGCGGCGATTGGGCAGGCCCGTGAGTGGATCGTAGTGGGCGATACGGTCGAGCTCCGCTTCGTGGGCCTTGATCTGGCTGATGTCGGTGAACACACCGATGTAGTGCTGCACGCCCCCGCTTTCGTTCCGAGCCACCGAGATGGACAGAATCTCCGCATAGATCTCGCCGTTCTTGCGCCTGTTCCAGATTTCTCCCCGCCAGAATCCGTCGTGGTCGAGGTTGCCCCACATCTTGCGATAGAACTCTGGACCGTGAACGCCGGACGACAGCACTTTTGGCGACTTGCCCAGCACTTCGTCAAGGGCATAGCCGGTGATGCGGGAGAAGGCTGGGTTGACCTTGGTGATGGACTTCCGCGGACTGACCATCATGATCCCCTGATGGCTGCTCTCGAACACCACGGCAGCCTCCGCAAGGTCCCGCTCGATGCGCTTGCGCTCGGTGATGTCGCGAGATATCCCGAACAGCCCGACACCCTGGCCATTCGCGTCGAGCATCGGCCCTTTGGTTACCAGGAAATCCAGTGCCTTGCCGTCTTCGGTGACCAGGTGTTCCTCATGGGTCACCGTGGTACCGGCCGCCATGACCTCCTTGTCCTTGGAGACGATCTCGTGAGCGGAGTCCGCGGGAAACAATTCGAAGTCGTCATGACCGACGATAGCCGCGGGGGGTTTGCCGACATAACGCGCGGCAGCGTGGTTGACCAGCAGGTAGCGACCGCGCCTGTCCTTGACGAATACCGCGTCGGAGGTTCCGGAGACCACCGAGTCGAGAAGCCGGCGTTGGAGGTTGGCCTTGCGCAGGGAGCGTTGTAGGGATTCGGCGAGCAAGCTCACGATCAGGCCGTTGAGCACCAGTGCGCCCAGTTGTACCTGGTCGTCGGGGAGGTTTATGTAGAAGCTGTGACTGGGCTCCATCGTTAAATTACCGATCCCGAATGCGGAGAGTCCGGTGGCCAGCAGGCCCGCGCCCAGCCCACCGATCAGCGCGCTCATCACGATTGGCAGCATGAACAGAATGAGCAGCGACCTCTCGCCGAATGCTGAAGCCAGATGCTCCCGCGCAGCCAGCATGGCCAGGCTGAGTGCCCCGGCGAACAGGTAGGTCAGCCAGCGTGGATACCGGCGCTGGCCCGCACTCACGGTCACCGTCGGTGCGTTACCTGATTGCGCGGGGGGAACGGTATTGAGGGCGAAGTAGAGCAGGAAGCTGGTCGACAGGACGAAGAACGCACCTTTGCCAACGGAAAGCCAGCTCTGGATCTAGCCCTCCGTCAAGGTGAACAGCAGCCGGTCGGAGAGGGCGATCCACGTCAAGGCAAGCAAGCCGTAGCAAGTGGTGACCATCCAGATGAAACGGCGTCTTGGTGGCGTAACCATACGGGCTCGACCTTCCATTGATTGACTACAGGTCCAGGAGAACAATGCAGGTCGCAGGCCAGGCAGATTCTCGCCGGGCGCCTCACCGTTATTAGTGGTCTAGCTCGATAATTGGCTATTCGCCATCATATGGGCGTTTCCCCCTCGTTGTTTCACCTGATACATCGCGGCATCCGCCGCCGCAAGAAGCGCTTCCGGGGCGGTACCGTTCTCGGGATAGCGTGCAATGCCGATGCTTGCACTGAGGGCGCAGGTCCGCCCGTCGATTCGATAGGGGCGGGCGATGCGCCGAACCAGGCCTGCCGCCAGGGCTTCCAGATAGGGCACCTCTTGTGGGCCGAGTATCAGAATCACGAACTCATCACCGCTGAGCCGGGCGACCAGGTCGCTCTTTCGTACGCCGCTACGCAGACGACCGGCAACGGCTATCAGCAGTTTGTCGCCGTAGGAATGGCCGTAGGCGTCATTGACCGGTTTGAACTTGTCCAGGTCGATGAACATCACGGCCAGTGCGACGCTGCTCTGCTTTGGGTCCTGCAGCACTTGCGCCATGCGATCAAAGAGCAGGCGCCTGTTCGGAAGACGGGTCAGTGCATCGTGCCTGGCTTCGAAGTTCACCAGGGATCGCTCGTGGTCGGCCTGGGTGAAGCTGTGCTGGATGGCCAGCAGGTGGCTCACCTGGCCCTGGTCATCCATCAGCGGCGTGATGACCTGGTTCACCCTGTAGTGATGCCCATCCCTGGCTCGCTCCAGTAGTTCTCCCTGCCAGGGCTCGCCTTTCAGCACGGTGTTCCAGAGTTGCTCATAGAACTCAGGGGGCTGTGCTCCCGAGTTGAGCAAGGCTGGCGTCTTGCCCAGCAACTCGTCGAGCGAGTAGCCGCTGTGCCGGCAGAAAGCCGGATTAGCCCATTCAATGCGTCCATTGCGGTCGGTGATCAAGATGGCATTGGCGGCGCCTTCCATAGCTTCGGCCAGTAGTTGCCTGTCGTACTCGTTCAAGAGAGGTACTCCAGCACGGCAAGAGGCTGTGTCTGTCTTCAACTCTAAGCGGTGGACAGTGAGATTTTTTTGACCGGCATCAGGGGATGGCACAGGGCCATTGCCCGTCTGCGTGGGTGTGTCCATCACGGAAGGGCGTTTCCCGGGGTGCACTTGGCCAACGCGGGGGGCTGACTTTGGCTTGCAGCGATTTGGTCATCGAATGGTCATGCGCAGTGGTCATCCTGCAAGCAGGAACAGAAAGGGCACAGGAAGTGCCAGGGTGCAAATTGAAGCTGCCGGCGATGGCAGCTTTTTTTTTGCTCGCGGCAAGGCGTAGGAGCGAGCTTGCTCGCGAAAGAACGCGTTCGGAAGGTTCGCGAGCAAGCTCGTTCCTACAAGTTGCGCGTCGAGCGTTACGCAGCCCTCATCAAAGCTTGTAGCCGATCTGCCTGAGCAGGCCCTTGCGCCAGGCGATGTCGTCTTCGCCTTCGATGCCCCTGGGTGAAAATCCGTCCACGACGCCGAGCACACCACGGCCCTGCTCGGTCTCGACGAGAATGACCTGGGTGGGATTGGCGGTGGCGCAGTAGATGTGGCAAATCTCCGGCACCAGCTTCAGGTTGTTGAGCACATTGATCGGGAAGAAGCCTTCGCCGAGGAAGACGATGAAGCTGTGCCCGGCACCTATGTTCAAGGCGTTGTTGCGGGCGAGTTCGAGCATCGCCTCATCGGTGCCAGAGCAACGCACCAGGCAGCTGCCGGAGGCTTCGCAAAAGGCCAGGCCGAAGCGGATGCCGGGCACGCTGCCCACCAGGGCTTCGTGGATGTCTTCGACGGACTTGATGAAGTGGGTCTGGCCGAAGATGAAATTGATCGATTCCGGCTTGTCGATGCTGACGCTGATGAGTTGCATGTGTGCGTCTCCAGCCCCCATGGCACAAGCATAGTCAGGGGATAGCCCGGTATCGGTCGGATATGCGTGGCAGCAGACCGTTCTGCGTTCGACCTGAAAAGCAGAAAACCCGGCATTGGCCGGGTTTTTTGCAGAGGTTGGCGCCTTATTCGGTACTCAGCACGCCGCGACGGATCTGGTCGCGTTCGATGGATTCGAACAAGGCCTTGAAGTTGCCTTCACCAAAACCGTCGTCGCCCTTGCGCTGGATGAACTCGAAGAACACTGGCCCCATGAGGGTTTCCGAGAAGATCTGCAATAGCAGACGCTTGCTGCCGCCTTCAGTGGTGCCGTCCAGCAGGATGCCGCGTGATTGCAGCTCGCCTTCCGGTTCGCCATGGTCCGGCAGGCGGCCCTGAAGCATCTCGTAGTAGGTGGCCGGCGGCGCGGTCATGAAGCGCATGCCGAGGGCTTTCAGTTCGTCCCAGGTCTTGATCAGGTCATCGGTGAAGAAGGCCACGTGCTGGATGCCTTCGCCGTTGAACTGCATCAGGAACTCTTCGATCTGGCCCGCGCCCTTGGAGGACTCTTCGTTCAGCGGGATGCGGATCATGCCATCCGGCGCGGTCATGGCCTTGGAGGTCAGGCCGGTGTACTCGCCCTTGATGTCGAAGTAACGGATCTCGCGGAAGTTGAACAGCTTCTCGTAGAAGTCCGCCCAGTAGGCCATGCGGCCGCGATAAACGTTGTGGGTCAGGTGGTCGATGAACTTCAGGCCGGCACCTTTCGGGTGGCGGTCGACACCTTCGATGAATTCGAAGTCGATGTCATAGATCGAGGAACCTTCACCGAAACGGTCGATCAGGTACAGCGGCGCACCGCCGATGCCCTTGATCGCCGGCAGGCGCAGTTCCATAGGACCGGTGGGAATCTCGATGGGCTGGGCACCCAGTTCCAGGGCGCGGGCGTAGGCCTGGTGGGCATTCTTCACGCGGAAGGCCATGCCGCAGACGGACGGGCCATGCTCGGCGGCGAAGTAGGCGGCCTGGCTCTTGGGCTCGTTGTTGAGGATCAGGTTGATCTCGCCCTGGCGATACAGGTGCACGTCCTTGGAACGGTGGGTGGCGACCTTGGTGAAGCCCATCATCGCGAAGACGGGCTCCAGGGCATTCGGGGTGGGGGACGCGAACTCGATGAATTCAAAGCCCATCAGGCCCATGGGGTTTTCGAACATGTCAGCCATTTTTTGGCACCTCAAGCAATTGATTGGAAGTTATAGGTCAATGCGAGGTGGCAGCCGGTGGCGCGCAGGAAATGCCGCGTACGCTGCGGGCGAGGTAGTCGCCGATGGTGACTTTGAATCCGAGGCTTTGCATGGACGTTGCCTCAGGCCGGTTTATCGGCTTGCTGGTCGGGGTGCGCCTGGATGAAGGCCGGATGCTCGAGGGCGAGGCCTTCTACCCGGGCGATCTTCGGATAGTGTGACAGGTCCAGCTCGAAACGGCGGGCGGCATAGACCTGCGGTAGCAGGTAGACGTCAGCCAGCCCCGGTTCGCCAAAGCAGAATCCTTCGTTGCCTATGAGGGCTTCGACCGCGCTGAAGCCTTCCGCGATCCAATGACGAATCCAGTTCATCACCTCGGCTTCCTCCACATTGAGGCCGCGCAGGCGGTTGAGCACCGCGACGTTGTGCAGCGGGTGGATATCGCAGCCGATGATGGCCGCCACCGCGCGCTGGCTGGCGCGTGCTTCCAGGCCCTGCGGCAGGAGAGCCGGCTGGGGATGGCGTTCTTCCAGGTATTCGATGATGGCGGGCGACTGGGTCAGTACCTGGCCGTCGTCGGTGCGCAGGCTGGGCACGCGACCCTGGGGATTGAGTGCCTTGTATTCGGGGCTGTGTTGCTGGCCGCCGTCCTGGATCAGGTTGACCGGGATATGCCGGGCTTCCAGTCCCTTCAGGGCCAGGGCGATGCGCACCCGGTAGGAAGAGGTGGAGCGGTAATAGGTGTAGAGGTCCATGGCAATCGCTCGGCGGCAGGCGTTCCGGTGTGAGGTCCCGGTGCCGGCATTATTGTTTTCGTAATCAATTTACACTTTGCGTAATTTGCGGGCTGGGGGCGGGGCTGTCAAGCGCGACGCTACGAGGGCACGGCCTTGTAGGAGCGATTTCAATCGCGAATCGGGCCGCAGGCACCGAAGGGTGCCGGGGTGCACCTACACGCGGCGCGTCGCGAATGAATTCGCTCCCACAATGGCGCCGGAAAAAAAGGCCCCGCATCGAGCGGGGCCTGTTCGTCAGTGGATCATCACTGGTTCTGCTTGGCGTCCTGTACGCCCGCCGTGTTGTTCAACAGACTGCCGGTGGCCGTTTGCAGGAAGGCTTCCAGGTACTTCTGCAGATGCGGGTCGCTGTCGCCGGGGACGCGCTCGACCTTGGCATCGGCACCCAATTGGTATTGGTACAGACGCGCCGGGAAGTCCTTGGGCTGCACCAGGATGCGGTCGCTGCTGACAATGGCCACGGTCTGGTCGCTGCCGGACGGCTTGATCACGCCGATGCCCGGATCGCCTTCCGGCAGGTTGAGCAGGTCGCGACCCCAGCACTGGTGGCGTACATCACCGCCCAGGCGGCCCATGATGGTGGGCACGACGTCGATCTGGGTGCCGACGGTGTGGTTGAGGTCGCCGAACTTTTCCTGCACGCCGGGGCCGATCAGCAGCAGCGGCACGTTGAAGCGGAACAGGTCCATCTCGGTGAGTTGCTTGTCGCTGCCGAAACCATGGTCGCCCACTACCACGAACAGCGTGTCCTTGAAGTAGGGCTCCTTGCGCGCCTTCTCGAAGAACTGGCCCAGGGCCCAGTCGGAGTAGCGCATGGCGGTCAGGTGCTCGTCATGGGCACCGTGGCCGGTGACCTTGTCCACCGGCAGATCCACCGGCAGGGCATAGGGCGTGTGGTTGGAAAGGGTTTGCAGCAGGGCGTAGAACGGCTTGTCTGTGGGCATCTTCGCCAGCTCGGCGGCGCCCCGGTCGAACATGTCCTGGTCGGATACGCCCCAAGTCTTGTCCATGAATACCGGGTTGACGAAGTCTTCGCGGCCAATGAAGCGGGTCATGCCCTGGTTGCTGAAGAAGCCGGACTGGTTATCCCACTGGAAGTTGCCGTTGTAGACGTAGAGGTCGTTGTAGTCGCGAGTGCTGAGCAGTTGTGGCAGGCCGGAGAACTTGTGCGCACCCTCCGGGGTACGCATCAGGTACTCGAAGCTCGGCAGGTTGGGGAAGCAGGCCATAGTGGCGAACATCCCCTGATGGGTATGGGTACCGTTGGAGAAGAAGCGGTCGAACAGCAGTCCCTCCTTGGCCAGCTTGTCGAAGTAGGGCGTGATACCCGCATCGCTGCCCATGGCACCGACCCAGCGGCCGGCGAAGCTCTCCATCAGGATCACCACCACGTTCTTGATCGGCAGGGTGCCTTCAACTGGTGGGGTGAAATCACGACGGATGGCGGCGGTGTCGGCGTCCACCAGCTTGTCGTTGGGGGTCAGCAGCATCTGGCGCACGGTGGCCAGGGCTTCATCCTCGGGCAGCGTGGACTTCCAGGCGTTGTCGCGGTGGGAGGAGAAGCTGTTCTTGGCCGCGTCTACCAGGGTCAAGGTGCCGTTAAGCCCCAGCTGGTTGGCGAACATCGAATCGGTGGTGAAGGCATCACCCCAGCGCAGCGGCGGACCCTGGCGCAGGTGGCCACGGACGGCGACCACTGCGATCACCAGGCAGACCATGAAGATCGCCACGCGGCTGAACCAGGGTGCGGTTGCACGGTTTTTTGGCCGGGTGTTCACGACGCTGGACGCGCGCGGACGGCTGATCAGGTCCAGGCCACGGAACATCAGGTACAGCAAGGTGGTGGCAAGGGCCCAGGCGATCAGGTAGCGACCCACCGGGAAGCCGTTCCAGATCATGCTGGCAACTGTGCCCAGGTCTTCCTGCAGGTACTGGAACACCAGGCTGTTCAGGCGCTGGTGGAACTCCCGGTAGAAGTCCAGCTCGCTGATCCCGAGGAACAGGGTGAGGCTGGCGAAGAAGGTCAGCCAGAGCCGGTGCAGGCCGCGGGCGGCCATGGCGGGGACGCTGAGCAGCGATAGCAGCAGCGGAACCAGGGCGAACACCACGACACGCATGTCGAAGCGCAGGCCGTTATAGAAGGCTTCGACGAAGACCGAGGCCGGGCTATCGCCGATCTGGTCACTGTTGTACGTCAGCAATGCCACCCGGAGCAGGGTGTACATCAGCATCAACGCGACGGCGCTGAGCAGGGTGAAGGCCAGGTGGCTCTTGACGGTGGGGGTGTCCAGGTTGAACGAGGACTGCCGGGTGGCTACAGGTTCCTGTGCGGTCATGCGATCAAGCATCCATTGGTCTACTCAGGGCGGGGCGGCACCTTTGGAGGTGAACGATGCCGGGGGTCAAGTAGATCACCTGATGGCACATTGGTTCCAGTTAGGTCCGCCGAAAGGGCCGGACATTGCCAGAGGGAATGTGAAGAAAACGTCGAATGGCGTCGTGCGGCGACGCCGAGATGTGTCGGGTTGTTTCGTCGGATCGGGGCCAGGTGACTGTCAGTCGGGCGTCCTGAGGCCCGCCAGTTTCTCTGGATTGCGCACGATGTAGATGTTACTGACTCGACCTTCGTCGTCGTAGGCGAAGGTGACTGAGGCCGCGATTTCGTCGCCGTGTACGAGGATCACCCCACGCCCGCCATTGAGCTCGGTGGGCAACCAGTCGTAGTCGCTCCAGTAGCCGCGCAGGGAACCGAAGATGAACGCCAGCACCTCGGCCTTGCCATGCAGGATGTGGCCCAGGGTCGGCACCTTGCCGCCGCCATCGGCGCACAGCTCCACCTCTTCCGAGAGCAGGGCGGTCAGCCCGGCGGTGGCGCCGCTGGCGATGGCCACCTGGAAGGCTTCGAGCAATTGCTCCTGGTGTTCGCGCGGCGGCTGGTGGCGCACCTTGCCTCCGGCCAGGCCCATGCGGGCGCGGGATACCAGCTTGCGGCAGGTCGCGTCTTGCACGCCGATGGCGCGGGCTACGTCCGGGTAGTCCAGGTCGAAAATCTCGTAAAGGAGGTAGGCCGCCCGCTCCCGTGGCGTGAGGCGTTCCAGCAGCAGGAGGAAGGCGGTGGATAGCGAGGAGGAGAGTTCCAGCAGGATTTCCGGGGACTCCGTGACTTCGCTGTGGATGGGCTCTGGCAGCCAGGTGCCGACGTACTCCACTCGTGCCCGGTGGCCAAGGCGCAACTGGTCGATGCAGTGGCGAGTGCAGAGAGTGGTCAGCCAGGCGCGCGGGCTGTCCAGCGATTCGGGATCGCTCTCGCGCCACTTGAGGAAGGTTTCCTGTACCGCGTCCTCGGCGTCGCTGCGCGAGCCGAGAATGCGGTAGGCCAGGTTCAGCAGGTAGCGGCGACTGTCTTCGAAGACAGCCGTGGCATCGGCGGTTGTCACGTCAGTGCCTCGATATCTGGATGCGGTTCCAGAGGTTGATCATCGCCACGGTGGCGGTCAGCGCGCCGATTTCGACTTCGCTGAAATGCTCGCGCAGGTTGGTGCGCAGGGCAGCATAGTCGGTGCGTCGGTCGAGCTGCGTCAGCGCTTCGGTCCAGGCAAGGGCCGCTTTTTCACGCGGGGTGAAGTCGTTGCAGTGATCCCAGACCACCAGGCGATCCAGGCGCTCACTGGTTTCGCCGTCTTCACGCGCCTCGCGAGTGTGCATTTTTACGCAGAAGGCGCACTGGTTCAGCTGTGAGGCGCGCAGTTGCACCAGGTGATGCAGGCTGCGTTCGAGGCCGAGGGCATCCAGCGGCGTGTGCACCTCGCCCATGGCGTTTATGACGTCGGGGATGACCTGCTGGTAGTTGAGGGGGCTTGCGGGGCTCATCTGGTGTTCCTCATTCGGGGCTGAAAGGGGTTACACCTTCACGACGAACCAGGGATTCGAGTTGTGACATGCCCTCGTGAATTCTGTTGTCAGCAGCATGAAGTCGGAATTCATGTAGGAGCGAGCTTGCTCGCGAAAGATCGCGCTCGGACTATTCGCGAGCAAGCTCGCTTCTACACGTTTGTCTTCCTTGGCTCGCCAGTCCTGTGTTTATTCCACCCGGCGTTCCCGGATGGCTGCGGCTTCACGGGTCACCAGGTCAATGAACGACAGTGCCAGCGGTGAGCGCTCGTCGCGTCGGCGTACCAGCCACACAGCAGTGGTGGCGCCGGGGTCCAGCAGGGTGCGGTAGACCAC
Organism: Pseudomonas sp. BN606; assembly: GCF_029873115.1. Taxonomy (NCBI): domain Bacteria; kingdom Pseudomonadati; phylum Pseudomonadota; class Gammaproteobacteria; order Pseudomonadales; family Pseudomonadaceae; genus Pseudomonas; species Pseudomonas sp. BN606. The sequence continues at coordinate 83,683 of NZ_SSOF01000076.1, forward strand.
GCCGTCGACGCGGGTGCGGCGGAACGATGCGGGCAGCACCGACACGCCAAGCCCGGCCGATACCAGGCCGATGATGGTCATGGCTTCGCTGGCCTCCTGGGCGATGCGGGGCAGGAAGCCGGCATTGCGGGCAAGCGTGAGCATCTGGTCATAGAGGCCGGTACCAAAAGTGCGCGGGAAGAATACGAAGGGCTCATTCGCCAGCGCGCCGAACTGGATGCCTTCTTCGCTGCCGGCGGCCAGTGGGTGGTCGGCGCGCAGGATCGCCACCAGCGGCTCGCTGAACAGCTCCACCGCCAGCAGATTGTCCGGCAGGCTGAGGGGACGAATCACGCCCACCTGCAGGCTGTCTTCCTGCAGCGCCTTGACCGTTTCCGCGCTACTGCCTTCGGTGAGTTCCAGGTGCACGTCGGGGTAAGCCAGGCGAAAGGCGCGGATGCTGCGAGGAATGGTGGAGGTGAACGGCGCCGAGGAGGTGAAGCCCACCTTCAGCTCTCCCAGTTCGCCTCGGTGAGCGCGGCGCGCCAGCTGCACCGCCTTGTCCACCTGCACCAGTACCTGGCGAGCCTCATCGAGGAAGCGCCGACCGGCTTCGGTCAGCTCGACCCGGCGATTGGTGCGTTCCAGCAAGCGTGCACCGATCTCTTCTTCCAGCGCCTGGATCTGCTGGCTCAGCGGGGGCTGGGAAATGCCCAGTTGCTCGGCTGCCCGACCGAAATGCAGCTCTTCGGCCACGGCAATGAAATAGCGCAGGTGCCTGAGTTCCATGGGGAAATCCTTCGATATTTAAAACGTATCAAATGTGTCGAACAATATATTGGAGATAATATAAACCGCTCGATATCCTTCGGCCCATAACCCCAACAACGAATATCCCCAGCCCCTGATCCAGGCGGTACGGCCTCGTTGTGCCTGCTCGCCGCAGAATTTCGAAGGTGCCCCGTGAGCAATTCCCAAGCAGTACTCAAGACCGAAGACGAGCCCGCGTTTAGCGAGGCGGCCCGTGATGCAGCCAACGAACTGCCGGACGCCGCCGCCAACGACCCGGAGATATCCACCTACATCCGCAAGGGCACGCCGCAGTTCATGCGTACGTCCCTGGCGCTGTTCTCCGGCGGCTTCGCCACCTTCGCGCTGCTGTACTGCATCCAGCCAATGATGCCGGTGCTGTCCAAGACCTATTCCATCACCGCGGCCCAGAGCAGCCTGGCCCTTTCGGTATCCACCGCGATGCTCGCCCTCGGCCTGTTGGTGACCGGTCCGCTATCCGACGCCATCGGCCGCAAACCGGTGATGGTGGTGTCGCTGCTCGCCGCGGCGCTGTTCACCCTGGCCAGCGCGGCCATGCCGACCTGGGAGGGCGTACTGCTGATGCGCGCCTTGGTGGGCCTGGCGCTGAGCGGTCTGGCCGCAGTGGCCATGACTTATCTCAGTGAGGAAATCCATCCCAGTCATCTCGGCCTCTCCATGGGCCTGTACATCGGCGGTAACGCCATCGGTGGGATGAGTGGCCGCCTGATCAGCGGGGTGCTGGTGGACTTCGTGTCCTGGCACGCGGCAATTGCCGTGCTGGGTGGCTTGGCGCTGGTCGCCGGGCTGGTGTTCTGGCGCGTGCTGCCGGAGTCGAAGCACTTCCGTCCGCAGCCGCTCAAGCCGTCCACCCTGGTGGAGGGTTACCGCATGCATTTCCGTGATGCCGGCCTGCCCTGGCTGTTCCTCACCGGTTTCCTGCTGATGGGCGCCTTCGTCACGCTGTTCAACTACATCGGCTACCGCCTGCTGGCTTCGCCCTATCACATGAGCCAGGCGCTGGTGGGCGTGCTCTCGGTGGTCTACCTCACCGGCATCTACAGCTCGGCCTGGGTTGGTTCCCTGGCGGACAAGCTGGGCCGGCGGAAGGTGCTTTGGGTCTCGATCCTGCTGATGCTGGGCGGCCTGGTGCTGACCCTGTTCAGCCCGCTGGGGATGATCCTGGCCGGCATGTCGGTGTTCACCTTCGGCTTCTTTGGTGCCCACTCGGTGGCCAGCAGCTGGATCGGCCGACGCGCCCTGCGCGCGAAGGGCCAGGCGTCCTCTCTCTACCTGTTCAGCTACTACCTTGGCTCCAGCCTCGCCGGCACCCTCGGTGGTCTGTTCTGGCATCACTATGGCTGGCAGGGCGTCGGCCTGTTCATCGGCGGTCTGCTGGTAATTGCCGTGGCGGTGGCCCTGCACCTGGCGCGACTGCCGGCACTGCCCGGCAACGCCATCGTGCAGCCGGCGCACTGAGACGGAGTCGGCCCGCCGACGTTCTTGTCGCCGGGTCGCTGAGCCACCAGAATCTGAGGTTTTCGCAGGGAGCCAGGGAAAATGACCCAGAACATCTACGACAACCCTGACTTCTTCGAAGGTTATGGCCAGCTTGGCCGCTCTCAATTCGGACTTGCGGGCGCCCCGGAGTGGCCGGCTCTGCGCGCCATGCTGCCGGAAATGCGAGGTCGCCGCGTGGTGGACCTCGGCTGCGGCTACGGCTGGTTCTGCCGCTGGGCACGGGAGAACGACGCTTCTAAGGTGCTGGGGCTGGACGTGTCGGAGAAGATGCTGGAGCGGGCCAGGAACAGCACTGACGATCCCGCGATTCTCTACCAACGGGCCGACCTGGAACACCTGGTCCTGCCTGAAGGCAGCTTCGACCTGGCCTACAGCTCGCTGGCTTTCCACTATGTGGAAAACCTTGCCGGGATGTTCGCAGAGGTCTATCGCGCCCTGGTACCCGATTCCCGCCTGGTGTTTTCCATCGAGCATCCCATCTACATGGCGCCCGCCAACCCGGGCTGGGTGATCGATGGCAAAGGGCGCAAGACCTGGCCGATCGATGGCTACCAGATGGAAGGCCCACGAGTCACTGACTGGCTCGCCAAGGGCGTGATCAAACAGCATCGCACCCTCGGTACCTTGCTCAACCTTCTGATTGGCACCGGTTTTCGCATTGCCCATGTAGAGGAATGGGGCCCCACCGACGAGGACATCGCCGTCATGCCCTTGCTCGCTGAAGAGCGCGAACGGCCGATGATGCTGCTGGTCGCGGCTGAGCGCTGACGGCTCGAAGACGTGCCACGGGTGCGACAAAGCGCCTCCCGTGGCGCTATCCCCCAAGTCGCTCGCGGCTGGCAGAATGGCCCGCCTACCCCACCGCGCAGAGTGGGGATATTCCTGCCTTTCATGCGTGCCCAACCCGCCGATCCAACCAGGGAAGTACAGCATGAGCATCACCTCCGCCGATATCTGCAATGCCGCCGATGCCCTCAAGGGCTTTGTCGGCTTCAACCGCAAGCTGGGTAAATACATCGTCCGATTCAGCGAGGATTCGTTCGGCATGGACGTGCCTGACGACAGCATCGTTCCGGCCTGTGAGTTCGTCTGGACATTGAAGACCGACCAGGTCATGACCTTGAGCCGCGAGTGTCTGCAGATCCTGTTGGAACAGAACATCAACGATCGCCTCAATCTGTGCGACGTGCTGTTGGTCTATCTGCGTCGCACCGACCTGGCGGAGATCAGTGCCGAACGCCGGCGTCTCTAGCTCGTACCGGCCGCGCCGGGGGCTTTCCCCGGCGACGGTCCCTCAGGGCAACCAGCGCAACCCCATCACCCCTCCCACTATCAGCCCCATGCAGGCCAATCGGCCGGCGGAGGCGGAATCCCCCATCCAGATCACGCCCGCCAGGGCGGTTCCCACTGCGCCGATTCCAGTCCATACGGCGTAGGCGGTGCCTACCGGCAAATGGCGCAACGCCAGGGTCAGCAGACCCAGGCTGCCGCTGAGTACCAGCAGGGTTCCTGCCAGGATCCATGGCCGTTGCAGGCCGTTGGCACTTTTCAGGCCCAGGGCAAAGGCGACTTCCAGCACGCCAGCGGCGAGCAGCATCAGCCAGGAGCTTGTCGGGGTCATCGGGGGCTCTCTACTCGAAGAAAAAACGAGCCCCGGAGGGCTCGCGAAGTGGGGGAGGAGTCTCTCAGCCGGCAAGCAGCTTGCCGCGTACCAGGCTGCTCAGGGTCTTGAAGGTCAGCACGGCCAGTGCAGCGCTGAGGAACAGCAGGCTGGCCCAGGCGATCAGCTGCAGCGGCAGGCTGCCTTGCTCATGGGCGTACTTGAGTGCCGCACTGGCCAGTGCCGCCAGGGGGAAGCTGATGGCCCACCAGGACGGGGCGAAGTGCACGTCGCGGCGGAATACCTTGAAGCCCACGACAATCGCCAGGAACAGGCCGAAGTAGAAGAGCAGGGCGGCGAAGCGGTCGATCCCGAACAGATTGGTGTAGGCCAGGAAGCCGACTTCGAAAGGTGCCACCAGGATCATCAGCGACGGGATCATGGGCTTGGCCAGCGCTTCCTGATGGACCAGACGCGGGAAGATGCTGGTGAAGAAGATCAGCGCCAAGGCCGCACCAATCGCCATTGCGAAGAGGTTCAGTTCGGCTGCCCAGGCCATGGGCATATGGCCGCCGGTGACCGCCACATCGAGGGTGGCGACACCGGGGATCAGCCACGCCGGCACAGCGTGCTGCAATTCCTGCTTGCCATTGAACAGGCGCGACAGCACCAGGCCACCGAGTAACAGGGTGAGCACGCTGCCTACGGTCCACAGGCCCTGGGCCAGCACTTCGCTATAAGGGCCGGCGACTACCGACAGCAGCAGGATCGCAATGACGATGGTACCGAAGAAGTTGCCGGCAATCGGATGGGTGAATTCGTTGATCACTGCCTGGCGGTGACGCAGCAGCTTGGCCAGGTAACCGACACCAAGGGCAACGAAAACCAGCGCGGCGAACAGGCCGATGGCTTCACCGATCAGCGGGCTCACGCCGAAGTACTGGTGGGCCAGGCGCCAGCCGAGTCCCAGGCCGGCCAGGCCCATGACGGAGCCAAACAGGTTGACCGGCAGGTTCTTGATCGAGGCGCTGCCGAGCGGCTTGACCTGGGCTTGCTCAAGCGGGGGAATGAAGGTGGTAGTCATGGCGGTCTCCGTTGGCTGGATTTGTCGTTGGAGATAGCTTCTGCCATGATGGATTTGACTGGAATAGACTTGTTGCGACGAATTCAGCCAGCCTCTCGACAGTGACGGACACACCCATGCGAATAGCCCTGCTGGCCTTTCCCCGCGTGCAATTACTGGACATCGTCGGCCCTGCCGACGTCTTCGCCGAGGCGGCGAAACAACTGGGTAATCCTCGTGCCTATCGAGTCGAGGTAATAGGTACCGAAGCCGGTCTGCTCCGGGCAAGCAATGGCTTGCGCCTGGCGGTGGATTCCACCGTGGAAACCCACAAGGGCAAGCTCGACACTCTGTTGGTGGCGGGCGGCCCCCGGGTCGATGACATCGCCGGCAATCCGGCGCTGCATCAGTGGCTGCGCCAGCAGGCGGGCTCGGTCAGGCGGATCGGGTCGGTATGCAGTGGTGCTTTCGTCCTAGCCGCCGCCGGCATGCTGCGCGGGCGTCGGGTGACCACTCACTGGAACAGCAGCGCACGCCTGTCGGAAGAGAATCCAGAAACCCAGGTCGAGTCCGACAGCATCTTCGTCAAGGACGGCAACCTCTATACCTCCGCCGGTGTCACGGCGGGGATGGACCTGGCCCTGGCCATGGTGGAGGAAGACCACGGCCGCGAGTTGGCGCTGCGCGTTGCGCGGGAAATGGTGATGTTCTTCAAGCGGCCCGGTGGCCAGTCGCAGTTCAGTGCCCACCTGGCGGCGCAGACCGCCGAGCGCTCGGTGATCAGGGACATCCAGGACCATGTGCTGGCCAATCTGAAGGGCGACCTTGGAGTGCCGGCCCTGGCCGCTCGGGCCGGCATGAGCGAGCGCAATTTCGCCCGGGTGTTCAAGCAGGAGGCGGGGTCCACACCGGCCGAGTTCGTCGAACTGGCGCGCATTGACGCCGCACGGCGCCTGGCCGAAGAGTCCGACGCTCCCCTGAAACGGCTCGCCGATGAGGTGGGCTACGCCAACGTCGATGGCTTCCGGCGCGCTTTCCAGCGCCGTCTGGGGGTAACACCCAGCGATTACCGGGCGCGTTTCAAGCTGGATGGTTGAGTTCGGCTGCATCCTGCGTGGACCGAATCTGGCCCCACTGGAGTCAGACGTAAGACTGGTCGCCGAAGCCCCGTGGCAGGCGCTGCTTTCCCGGCATCCTGGTCAGTTTCTCTTCCCAGAAATAGCGCCAGTCGTTAGCCGCACGGGCAACCTTGGCCCGGCGAGCTGCGCGTCGGGCGGCGTTTCGCGCATCCCGGCGCGCCTCCTTGAAGACCTCGGTGTTCTTGCAGTTGCGGCATTTCACCCGCGCCAGTTCGGTGCTGGCGAGCAGGTTGCTGCCATGTCGTCCACAGGCAAGGTTCTTGCCGATCTTGTAGTGAGTGATCATTTGCAGATCTCCTGAAACTCAACGCCTGGGTATCCGCCGATGGGGACCGGGGCGCCAGTGGGTTGCATGTGTTTTGACAGGATGCGAGTTCCCACGGTTCGAGTTGCTGGGCCGAACGGTCTAGTAGACCCCGGGAATCAATCGCGAAGTGCGCGCGCAATAGGCTTCGTACTCCTCGCCGAATTCGGTACGCAGCAAGGCTTCTTCCGCGTGGATGCGCGCCAGCAGCGGTGGTAGCGTCAAGGCCACCAGCATCAGGCCGACGCCGGAACGGAAGGCGAGGGCCCAGCCGAGCGACGCGATCATCAGGCCCAGGTAGCTGGGGTGGCGGATCAGCCCGTAGATGCCGTCGGTCACCAGGCGGTGGCCAGGCTGGATCGCCACCAGTCCACTGAAGCGGTTACCCAGCACGAACACCGGCCATATCCGCAGTGCGCCACCGGCGGCGAACAGCAAGACGCCCAGCCAGCGGACGCCGTCGCCGCCGAAGGTCCAGACATCGAGCCGATCGGTGTAGGCCGGCAGGAAGGCGCTGAGCAGGCCGATGATACCGAACACCGGGAGCACCCAGCGGTTGCGCCGGTCTTCCCGCACGCCGCTACTGAGATTGCCCTCGGAGAAGGGCGCCAGGCCCGCCAGCATGAACAGCACCAGGGTCAGGGCCACCAGCGGCGGGTGCCCGAAGAAGACCGCGAACCCGCCCAGGCCCAGGATGGCCAGGCCCAGATAGGCGAGGATGCTGGCGAGGGTGACGAGCAGCAGGCGGGGCCGGGACATGGCGGAGCACCTCTCCGATCAGCGTCGACAAGGCATTGGACAGCGGGCCGCGAGGCCGGTGCTATAACTGAAAACCTTGGGGGATTCACCGTGGAGGGCATCGTCATGGGATGCCGCGGAATCCTGTTGCTGGTAGTGGTCGCGCCCTGTGTCTGGGGGGCCGGCTATGGCGATTCGTACTACGGGCTGGGACCTTATCTGGGCACGACCTACTACCCCAGCCCCCCGCGGCAACCCTATGTATCGCCACCCCCCAGGCCCTTCGCCGACCTGCCGCCGCAACCCTTCGTCGTGGTCCCTGAATACCACCGGTTTCGCGATGCCCAGCTCCCCCGCGTGAGCACTGAAAAGCCGCAGGTGCTGATTCGCACCTTCGACCCGGAGCTGGGCGTTTATCGAGATGTGGAAGTACGGGACGGGGAGGGGGGGCCGCCAACTTGTGAAGGGGACTACTGCAGCGATTGAAGCGGTTGGGTGCTTGTAGGGGCGATTTCATTCGCCAAGGGGCGCGCAGCGCCCCCGAGTAGTTTGCGGCCAAACCGTCGGCCCGTTTGGCGAATGAATTCGCCCCTACCGGGATCTATTCGACAGGATGACCTTCAGGTTTCCCCCTGGCTCCTGCGTCCGAACCGGCGTCGATAATCCGTGGGCGATAGCCCGACCATCTTGTTGAACACCTTGCGGAACGCCGCCGGGTCCTGGTAGCCGACTTCCCAGGCGATCTGGTCCACGGAGCGGTTGGTCAGTTCCAGCAGCTCGCGGGCTTTGGCCGCGCGAAGTTGCTGGCAGTACTCGGTTGGTCGTAGTCCGGTTGCCTGCTGGAAGCGGCGCAGGAAGGTGCGCTCGCCCAGCCCGGCCTCGGCGGCCATGGCAGGCAGGCTGACCTGGCGCGCGTCGTGGCGCTGAAGCCAGCGCTGCACCTTGAGCACCGCCTCGTCGCCGTGGGTGAGGCGCGGAGTGAAACGGCGAAAGTACTGCTGGGAGTGACGGGTCAGGTCGAGCACCAGGAAGCGCGCTGCTTCCGCGGCGATGGTCGGCCCCAGGAGGCGATCGACCAGGGCCAGACCCAGGTCCGTCCAGGCCATCACGCCCCCGGCGGTGATGATGTCGCCGTCATCCACCACCAGCTTGTCGGCATCCACTTTCACTTCGGGAAATTGCTGCACGAGGTCCTTGGCCAGGCTCCAGTGAGTGGTCAGGACGCGGCCAGCCAGCAGTCCGGTCTGGGCCAGCACGAAGGCTCCGGCGCACACCGAACTCAGGGTGACGCCGTTGGCGTGCTGACCTTTGAGCCAGTCGGCGAAAGGTTGCAGGGTTTCAGTGGGAGGCAGGGCGCCCAGGCAGGGCGGAAGGATCACCACGGTGGGCACGCTCTCGGCGTCCGGATGACTGTCATGGGTGCAGCGGATTTCGCCATTCTCGACGACCGTCCAGTGCTTGACCCGCAGCAACGGCAGATCAGCGTCGGTGTGCTCGGTGGCCATGCGGTTGGCCACGGTGAACAGGTCGGAGAGGCCATGGGCCGCCGCGAGCTGGGCGCCCGGATAGAGCAGGAGGCCGATCTCCAGCATGGTCTTCATTGTCAGTTTTTCCTGCGAATTTGTCGGTCGCGCCGATCCCCAACCCGCGTCCCGAAGTTCATCTTTGGCCCCACGTTTACACCCCCACAACCTGAGGTGAACATCATGAGCAAACAAGCCGTTATCGTAGTCGACATCCAGAACGATTATTTCCCCGGCGGCCTGTGGACGCTGCATGGCGTCGATGCTGCGGCCGACAATGCTGCGCGGGTCATCGACGGTGCTCGCGGCGCCGGCGACCTGGTGGTGCATATCCGCCATGAGTTCCCGACTCAGGATGCGCCATTCTTCCGTCCTGGCTCCGAGGGCGCGCAGATCCATCAGAAAGTCATCAACACGCCTGACGAGCACGTGGTGCTGAAGAACTTCATCAATTCCTTCCGCGATACCGACCTCAAGGCGGTGCTCGATCGCAATGGCGTGGAGAAGGTCACCATCGTCGGCAACATGAGCCATATGTGCGTCGATGGCATCACCCGCGCCGCAGTCGACTACGGTTACACAGCCACCGTGATCCACGATGCCTGTGCCTCCAGGGATCTGGATTTCAACGGCAAGGTGGTGCCGGCAGAGCAGGTGCACGCCGCGTTCATGGCGGCCCTGGGATTTGGCTACGCCAAGGTGGTTTCCACTGACGAGTACCTCGCACTGCAGGGTCGGTAACCCTGCCGCGGGTGCGGCTGCCATGTTGCCGGGCCCCAGCAGGGGCCCGGCAACCCGTGATCCTCAGCCGAAGCGCACCAGGTTGAGCGCCGGCAGCGGGCCATCGGGGAATTGCACCAAACGGCCACCGATGGCCAATTGGCCGAGGTCGATGGCGCAGAATCCCAGGCGCTCGATCAAGGCGCCGACTTCGGCCCTGGCACCAGCGTCATCACCAGAATGGAACAGCACGCGACGACCGCCTTCACTGGCCGGATTGCCCGACAGCAAGTGGGGTTGCAGGTGATTGAAGGCCTTCACCACCCGAGCGCCAGGCACCAGGTCGGTGAAAACCTCGCTGGACAGTCGGCCATGCAGATCCACCGGCTTGAACAGTGGTGCTTCGATGGGGTTGTTGGCGTCGATCACGATGCGTCCGGCGAAGTCCGGCAGGCCAGCCAGGGCCGTCGGCAACTTCGACCAGTTCACCGCCACCAGCACGATGTCCTGCGCCGCTGCGTGTTCGCGCGTACCTGCCCTGATGCCCGGGCCGAGTTCGCCGACCAGTTCTGCAAGGGATTGCGGCCCTCGGCTGTTGGCGATCACCGCTTCCACGCCCTGGCGGGCGAGGGCGCTGGCGAAGGCTGAGCCGATTGCGCCGGCACCAATGATTCCGATGCTTTTCATTGTCGCGTTCTCCAGGGTTCAGGCCGTGAAACCGCCATCGGCGATGATGTCGGCACCGGTGACGAACGACGCTTCCGGGCTGGCGAGGAAGGCCACCACATTGGCGATTTCTTCCGGCTTGCCATAGCGGCCGATGGCGATACCGGGTCCGACGATCTGGCTGACCGGGCCCCCGTCGGGGTTCATGTCGGTGTCGGTGGGACCGGGATGCACGGTGTTCACCGTAATGCCCCGTGGACCGAGGTCGCGCACCAGGCTGCGATTGAAACCGGCGATGGCGCCCTTGGTCAGGGTGTAGAGGGAGGCGGTCGGGAAGGCTGCGTAGTGGGTCATGGACGAGCCGATATGCACGATGCGACCACCGGCCGGCATATGGCGCACGGCTTCCTGGGTGGCGACGAATACGCCGGTGACGTTGACGGCCAGCATACGCTCGTAGGTTTCGAAGGCGATCTCGTCGATGGCGCCACCCAGGCCTAGTCCGGCGTTGTTCACCAGGATGTCTAGTCCGCCAAGGGATTCCACTGTTTCGGTAATGGCGGCGCGCACGGCGGCGGGGTTGCCGGCATCGGCCTGGATGGCGACAGCGCGGCCGCCGCTGGTCTGGATAGTGCGCACCACTTCAGCGGCCTTGTCGGGCGAGGCGCTATAGGTGATGGCGACGGCGGCGCCGTCGGCGGCCAGGCGCTTGGCGATAGCGGCGCCAATGGAGCGGGAGCCGCCAGTTACCAGGGCAATCTTGCCAGTGAGGGGAAGGGTAGTGGTCATGCGGGTTGTCTCCGGGGGGGGTGGGTTGGCTCAGGACCTACTATCCCTTCCGGATTCAGCGATGATTAGTGGGTAATGGCTTGAATGATTTTCAAGTATTGATATAAGTTCGGCCCATGGAAACCCTCGCCAACCTGGAATCATTCGTCCGCAGTGCCGAGACCGGCAGCTTCTCGGCCGCGGCGCGCCGCCTGGCCCTGACACCCGCCGCCGTCAGCCGCAACGTCGCCATGCTGGAGCGCAATCTCAGCGTGCGCCTGTTCCAGCGCTCCACTCGCAAACTCACCCTGACCGAAGCCGGAGAACGCTTTCTTGATGCCATCGGCGGCAACCTGGAAGCCCTCCAGGCGGCCATCGCCGCTGTTGGCAATGACCAGGGCGAGCCGGCCGGGGTGCTCAAACTGAGCATGGCGCCGAGCTTCGGAATGACCCACATCCTGCCGTTGCTGCCGGCCTTTCGGGCGCGTTACCCACAGGTACGCCCGGAATGGCATCTGGAAAACCGCCCGGTGGACCTGATCGCCGAAGGCTACGACCTGGCCATCGGCGGCGGTTTCAAACTGGCCCAGGGCGTAGTGGCACGTCCGCTTGCTCCAGCCCACATCATCCCGGTGGCGGCGCCGGCCTATCTTGCGGGCCGCGTGCTGCCCAGCGCACCGGCAGGGTTGCTCGAGTTCGACGGCATTGTCTTGCGCTCCGCGCGTTCCGGGCGGGCGCGACATTGGTCCCTGCGCGATGCCGCCGGCAACGAAACCGCCGCGCCATTGGCCGAGACCATCATGCTCAACGACCCCACCGCCATGCGCGAAGTGGCCCTGTTGGGGCTCGGCGTAGCCATGCTGTCGGTACCCGACGCGTTGCCTTGGCTCGAGCGAGGTGAACTGGTGCGTCTGCTGCCCAACTGGTATGCCGATGCCGGTACCATTTCCCTCTATTACCCCAGCCGCAGCCTGCTGCCGGCCAAGACCCGCGCCTTTATCGACTTTCTCGTCGAACACTTTCAGCGCGAGCGGCTGGACCGGCGCTTCGCCGCAACCCCCGGCGCGCAAACCGCCTGACCTATGCTGAATGCTGCTGAATGGCCCGAAACGGAGTCCCCATGAACGATCAAACCTTTCCCTCCGAGTACCTGGAATTCGCCGAAGAACTGGCTGACGCCGCGGCCCGGGTCACCCTGACGTACTTCCGCCTCCCGCTGGAGGTGGAGAACAAGGAGGCTGAGCGTTTCGACCCCGTGACCCTGGCCGACAAGGGCGCAGAGCGGGCCATGCGTGCGCTGATCGGCGAGCGCTATCCCGGTCACGGTGTCTTGGGCGAGGAAGAAGAGAACATTGCGGGCGAAGAGCCCTGGACCTGGGTGCTGGACCCGGTGGATGGCACTCGCTCGTTCATCAGTGGCATTCCGCTCTGGGGCACGTTGATCGCCCTCAACGACGGCACCCGCCCAGCGCTGGGCATGATGGACCAGCCCTTCACCCGCGAGCGCTTTGTCGGTGACGGCAGCAGTGCATCGCTCAACGGCCGCCCCATCCAGACCCGCGCCTGCGGCAAGCTGGCCGATGCGACGCTGATGGTCACCAGCCCCGAGCATTTCCAGCAGTCGCCGTACCGCGATGTGTTCGAAAAGCTTTCGAGCGAGGTACGCCTGGTGCGCTACAGCGGTGACTGCTACGCCTATTGCATGCTGGCTCTGGGGCTGGTGGACGTGGTCCTCGATCCTGGACTCAAGCCTTATGACATTCAGGCGCTGATGCCGATCATCCAGGGCGCCGGTGGAGTGGTTACCCGCTGGGATGGTGGCGACGCGCAGGAAGGTGGCGACGTCATCGCCTGCGGCGATTCGCGCCTGCATGCGCAGATCCTGGAGCTGATGCAGTCGCTGTGATGGCTGGGCGAGGGCGGGGAACCGGCGATTCGAAGAATCGCGCCTGCGGGCATTTCTGTGTTTGCCGCCTAAGCGTATGAATGCCAAGCGTATTCAGCCGGTCGAATTATTCGACGGAAAATAAACCTGTACTTCCTGGCTGAACCGCGTATAGTCCTGCCCACTGCACTGCAATTGTCTCTGCGATACTTGGCTCGATGTTCTGATTGAAGTTATTTCATCTCCTCGATTCGTTACAGCTTTAGCACTTCAGTAATTCCTGATTAATTATCAGGGTAGTTTCTTTTTATCCTGGAGATATGAAATGTCCAATCGTCAATCCGGCACCGTCAAGTGGTTCAACGATGAAAAAGGCTTCGGCTTCATCACCCCGGCAGAAGGCGCTGATCTGTTCGTTCACTACCGTTCGATCGAAAGCTCCGGCTTCAAGAGCCTCAGCGAAGGCCAGCAAGTGACTTTCGAAGTCGTACGTGGCCAGAAAGGCCTGCAAGCGGACAAAGTTCAGGTAGTCTGATACTTTTCCGTTCAAAGAGCCCCGCTATCGCGGGGCTTTTTTATTTATATCTCCCGAATATTTCAAATGGCTCTGCTGGCTTATATCGCTGGCGGGCGTTCTTTTGTCATTCATCGCCTCCATGAATCATTGATAGTTGCAAGCAAACTATTTGGTTCTGCGCTTCTGGCGGCATCACTCACTGTATTGGAGAGTTCTGCATGCCGGGCTATCAAGTCAGATTTCAGGATATATCAGTAGGGGATATGGACTTTCATATCCGCTCATTGCTCGACCATCAGCAGTATCACGATCCGGAACTCGAGGCGGAAAACCTCGGAATATCCCCCGAAAGTTGGCCATTGTTCGGTCAGGTCTGGCCGTCCGGACAGGTCCTGGCGCACACCATGCTGACGATGGAGTTGCAGGGTAAGCGCATCCTTGAAGTGGGCGCCGGCCTGGCCTTGGCCAGCCTTGTCGTGCACCGGCGGGGCGGCAACGTTACGGCCAGTGACTACCACCCGTTGATCCCCGACTTTCTGGCGGAAAACCTGCGCCTGAACGATCTCGGGCCGATCAATTACCAGGTCGCCAAATGGTCCGACGTCAATGATGACCTGGGGCTGTTCGACATGATCATCGGCAGCGATGTCATTTACGAGCGTGAACAGCCGGCGTTGCTCGCCGACTTCATCGACCGACATTCGGCGGATCTGGTGGATGTCTACATCGTCGATCCCAATCGCCCGAACCGCTCGAAGTTCTGCCGGGAAATGGCCGAACTCGAATACGCGTCGCAGATCACCTGCATGAATCGCGTGATGAACAACGGCGAAGCCTATAAAGGTTCGCTGCTGCACTTCCAGCGCGATGACTCCCGCTTCAATCAATGAGGGGTTGCAGGGTCGTGGGCTGAACCGCCTTCGGCAGTCGCGGAGCGATTCAGCCAGGGCGCTCTACACTGGCACAGGTTATCGACTGCACTGAAGGGCGGCGTCATGACCTACCTACGTGAAAGCACCGGCCTGTTGCTGGTGGACCCATACAACGATTTCCTCAGCGAAGGCGGCAAACTCAACGGCCTGGCCAAACCAGTGGCCGATGCCGTGGGTACCCTGGATAACCTGCGTCGGGTCGTGGCTGCGGCGCGCAAGGCGGGCATCCAGGTGTTCTACGTTCCCCATCACCGGGCACGCCCCGACGACCTCAAGGGCTGGACGCATCCCAGCCCGTACCAACTCGGCGCCGCCCGCGCCCAGGTGTTCGCTGCGGGTACCTGGGGTGGTGAATGGCACCCGGACTTCCAGCCCCTTGACGGTGACGTGCTAGTGCATGAGCACTGGGGGGGCAGCGGTTTCGCCAATACCGACCTGGACTTCCAGCTCAAGCAATACGGCGTGCAGCAGGTGATCCTGGTGGGCATGCTGGCCAATACCTGCATCGAATCCACCGGACGCTTTGCCGCGGAGCTGGGCTACCACGTGACCCTGGTGACGGACGCGACGGCGGCGTTTTCAACGGAAGCCATGCACGCGGCCCATGAGCTGAACGGGCCGACCTATGCCCATGCGATCCTCAATACCGAGGAAGTGCTGGCGGCCCTCGCTCCCAACCCCTCTTCCTGAAGAGAAGAGGGGCTGACCGTGTTGGCTGGACCTTTCTGTGGGGGCGATTTCAATCGCGAAAGGAACTGGCATCGAGCTGACCCGAGACTGCCCTCACCTCAGCCCGATCGCTTCGCGCTCAGGGCGTGGTCAGGAGTAATCCGCGCTGGTGATTCGACATGCGCCGATTAGCAGGATGAACTCGGCTTTTCTGTAGGAGCGAGCTTGCTCGCGAAAGATCGCGCTCGGACTGTTCGCGAGCAAGCTCGTTCCTACCTACCTACCTACCTACCTACCTACCTACCTACCTACCTACCTACCTACCTACCTACCTACCTACCTACCTACCTACCTACCTACCTACCTGCCCTCAATACACATCCCGCACATAGCGCTTGTCCCGCGCCATGGCGCTGACATAGGCCTCGGCCTGAGCGGCGTCCATGCCGCCATGTTCGCGCACCACCGCCTTCAGCGCGGCGTCCACGTCCCTGGCCATGCGGCTGGCATCGCCACAGACATAGAAGTGCGCACCATCCTCCAGCCAGCGCCAGAGTTCGGCTCCCTGTTCCAGCATGCGCTGCTGCACGTACACCTTTTCCGCCTGGTCACGGGAGAAGGCGGTGTCCAGGCGATGCAGGTGGCCGCTGGCCTGCCAGGCGTGCAGTTCATCGCGGTAGTAGAAGTCGGTCGCTTCGCGTTGTTCGCCGAAGAACAGCCAGTTGCGGCCCTTGGCGCCGGAGGCTTCGCGTTCCTGCAGGAAGGCGCGGAAGGGAGCGATGCCGGTACCGGGACCGACCATGATCATCGGCCGTTGCGGGTCTGACGGCACGCGGAAGTGGGCGGATTTCTGGATGAAGACCGGTACGTCGGCCTGGTCGGCGCGATCGGCAAGGAAGGCCGAGCACACCCCGTCACGGTCACGCTCTTCACACCGGTAGCGCACGGTGGACACGGTCAGGTGAACTTCGTCCGGCGTGGCCAGTGGACTGGAGGCGATGGAATAGAGGCGCGGTTGCAGGCGCTTGAGAAAGCCCAGAAGTTCCTCCGCGCTGGCGCGGATCGGGAAGGCGCGCAGCAGGTCGGCCAGTTGCCTGCCCCAGAGCCACTGGTCCAGTTCCGACTTGTTCGCCGGTTCCAGCAGGCGTCGCAGTTCCGCACTGGCGGAGCGCTCGGCAATGAAGCGCAGCAGGTCGGGCGTGGGCCGGGCGATTTCGAAGTGCCGACCCAGGGCGTGCGCCAGCGGCATGCGGCCCTGGTCCTTCACCTCCACTTCCTGGCCGCCGTCCAGCTCCAGGGACGCCAGGACTTCCGTCACCAGCGACGGGCAGTTGCTGGGCCACACGCCCAGCGCATCGCCCGCCTGATAGCGCAGGCCGCTGCCCTTGAGGTCGAGGACGATCTGACGGGTTTCCTTGCCGGAGCCCGGCGAATTCAGCACCGGGTTGCGCAGCAGGCGGCTGGCCAGTGGGCGTTGGCGGCTGTAGATGGGAGCGTCCGCATCCTCGGCAGGGCCTCCTACGGTCTCCATAACCGGTTGCTCGACCGTGGCTCCGGCCAGTGCCCCGAGGACGTTGGCCAGCCAGGCAAGGGCCGGTTCCTCGTACTCCGGTTCGCAGTCCACACGCGGCGCCATGCGGCGGGCACCGAGTGCTTCGAGGCGCGCGTCGAGCTTGCGGCCGAAGCCGCAGAACTGGTCGTAGTTGGAGTCGCCCATGGCAAGTACGGCGAAGTCCAGGCCGGCAAGCGAGGGCGCGTTATCCGCGTTCAGTGCGCTCCAGAGCGAGGCACCGTTGTCGGACGGATCGCCATCGCCGAAGGTGCTGGCGATCACCAGGGCGGTACCGGCGCTGGCCAGTTCGGCGAGCTGGATGTCGTCCATCGAGCGCACCGTCACTGCGCGACCGTCAGCCTTGAGCCGTTCCGCACAGACAGCGGCGAAGCTCTCGGCATTACCGGTTTGCGAACACCAGAGCACCAGCAAGGGTTTCTCTGCGATGGCGGCGGGCGCCGATTGGGCCGCGGGTGCGTCCCAGCTGCGGGAGAACAGCCCGGCGAGGATGCCATCCAGCAGCAGGCGGGTATCCGCCGCCAGTGGCGCGCTGGCCGGCAGTGTGGGCACGCCACCTTGCTTGCGGCTCTCGTCGCTGCGCAGGCCGAGCAGATAGCCCTGCAGATAGCGCTGCTCGGTGGGCGCCAGGCAGAGGTCGGCGCTGGCCTCGAGGTTGAGTAGACGGGCGAAGGCGTTGATCGGCATGTCGGCGAGTTCCTCCGAAAAACCGGCAGCGTCGCTGGCCGCGACCGGTTCGACTTCCACCAAAGGGATGAGCTGGGGGCTGGCCGGAGCGACCGGCGCGAGGGCGACGGCGCTGTACTTGAACTCCGGCTGCAGCGAAATGGGGTCGATGGCGTCGCTGGTCACCGCGTTGATCGCCAGGTCCTCGCCGTAGCGGTCGTTCCAGTGGAAGGGCGCGAAGCAGTTGCCCGGTTGCACGCGGTCGGTGATTACCGCCGGCAGCACGGCGCGACCACGGCGCGAGCGCACCTCCACCTGGCCCTTGTCGACGATGCCGAGACGGCTGGCATCGCTCGGGTGAATTTCCAGGAAGGCGCCAGGGTTGAGCTTGTTCAGGGTGGTCACCTTGCCGGTCTTGGTCAGGGTGTGCCACTGGTGCTGCACACGGCCGGTGTTGAGCACCAGCGGGAAGGTATCGTCGGGCAGGTCCGCCGGTTCCATGTGCGGGCGGGCGAAGAACATACCCTTGCCATGCTCGGTGGCGAAGGCAATGGCCGGGCGGCTGCCGTCGGCGTTCAGCTTGAGCGCTTGGCTGACACCGTCATTGCGGTAGCGAATGGGATTGCGGGCGTTGGCTTCGCTGCCGGGCGGGCAGGGCCATTGCAGCGGGCCCTGGCGCAGCAGGTCGAAGCTGGCGCCGCGAATGTCGTAACCGGTCTTCGGGTTCCAGGCCTGTTTGATCTCTTCGAACACCTCGGCGGCACTGGCGTAGGTGAAGGCATCGGCAAATCCCATCGCACAGGCGACGCGGGCGATGATCTGCCAGTCCGGCAGGCTGTCGCCCGGGGCGTCCACGGCCTTGCGTGTGAGCGTGAGATTGCGCTCGGAGTTGATCATCACGCCTTCCGCCTCGGCCCACAGGGCACCGGGCAGGAGGATATCGGCATAGCGGTTGGTCTCGGTGTCGAGGAAAGCGTCCTGGGTGATCACCAGCTCGGCGGCTTGCAGCCCCTCGATGGCCAGGCGGCGATTCGGCACGGTGGCCACCGGGTTGGTGCAGATGACCCAGCATGCCTTGATGTCCCCGGTACTCATGGCTTCGAACATGGCGACGGTGCCGTTACCGCCGTCCTGGCGCAGGTGTCCGCGCGGAAGTCGCCACAGGTCTTCGATGAACGCGCGATCGTCATCCACCAGCAGCGAGCGCTGGCCGGGCAGGCCGGGGCCCATGTAGCCCATTTCACGTCCGCCCATGGCGTTGGGCTGGCCGGTGATAGAGAAGGGGCCGCTGCCTGGACGGCAGATGGCGCCGGTGGCCAGGTGCAGGTTGCACAGGGCATTGGTGTTCCAGGTGCCATGGGTGCTCTGGTTGAGGCCCATGGTCCAGCAGCTCATCCACTCCGGCGCATCGCCGATCCACTGGGCGGCCTTGTGGATATCCGCCTCAGGCAAGCCGGTGATAGCGGCCACTCGCTCCGGCGAGTAGTCCTCGAGGAAGGCCGGCATGGCTTCCCAGCCCTTGGTGTGGGTGGCGATGAAGTCAGGATTGGTATGGCCGTTTCGATGCAGCAGGTGCAGCAGGCCGTTAAGCAGGGCGAGGTCGGTGCCGGGCGTGATCGGCAGGTAAAGGCTGGCCTTGTCGGCGGTGGCGGTTCGGCGCGGGTCGACCACGATCAACTTCGCACCGGCCTTGACCCTGTCCATCATGCGCAGGAACAGGATCGGGTGGCAGTCGGCCATGTTGGCGCCGGTTACCAGGAACAGGTCGGCCTTGTCGAAGTCCTGGTAGGAGCCGGGGGGGCCGTCCGAGCCCAGGGAAAGCTTGTAGCCGCTGCCGGCGCTGGCCATGCACAGCCGCGAGTTGGACTCGATGTGGCGGGTGCGGATGAAACCCTTGGCCAGTTTGTTGGCCAGGTACTGCGCCTCAAGCGACATCTGCCCGGATACATAAAAGGAGATGGCGTCCGGGCCGTGGGTATCGAGCAGGGCGCGCAGGCGCCGGGCGGTGTCGTCGATGGCCTGGTCGATGCCGGTGCGCACCGGGTCGCGGCGGCGCTCGTGTCGCAGGTAGGCATGCTCCATGCGGCCGGAGTCGGTGAGCGGCTGGGCGCAGGTGTTGCCCTTGGTGCAGAGGCGGCCGAAATTGCTCGGGTGGTCCTTGTCCCCCGTCACCTTGATCACGCGGTCGTCAGCGACTTCCATGACGATGCCGCAGCCGACGCCGCAATAGGGACACACGCTTCGTACTGTCTTGTTCGCCATATCCGTTACCTGGAGCGCAAACGAAAAAAGCGCCATGCCACCCTCCGTCGGAACGGGGGAGACACGGCGCCTTTGTCGTGGGGTAGGGCAATCGGCATTGATTGCCCTGGCGGTGTTATCGCAAGGCACATGCCAAGTTCTGTTCAACGGCCTCCAAGGCATAGTGGGGCGGACCTTGTGGTCATTTTTCGAGGGTAATCAGCTTGGGGATGTCCGGCTTCAGGATGGGGCGCAAGGTGCGTTATCGCACTGTTTTGGTTCTCGGTCGGGCCTTCATGGAGGGGAGGCCTGAATTCAGCCGGCCGGACTTCGGGTAACCCCGTAGGCCCCGTCACTGCTGATTTACGGTATGCTGTCGGAGCCTCGGCTGGCGGGAGTTTTGCAATCTGGCACAGCCACTGCATAGGGAGGACCAGGCCCACCGCGAACAGTGTGGAGGGCGGCCCGGTAGATCAATGGCGATCACTTCCCCGGGCTGACAGGTGCGCCAGGCAGTGTGGCCCGGTGGCACCCATGAATGAACAGGCAAAGGCGCCTGGGACGATAAGTCCCAGGCGCTTTTTTTTGCCCCCAGAAAACGTGATTGGCTTGGGCCGGGTGCTACCTATGAACTCCAACGTCGCTTCCACTCCTGATGTGCAAACGCTGATCGTCATCGGCAACGGCATGGTCGGCCATCATTGCGTCGAGCAACTGATCGAGCGCGGCGCGCTGGACCGCTATCGCATCGAGGTCTTCAGCGAAGAGCCGCTGCGCGCATATGACCGTGTGCACCTGTCCGAATACTTCACGGGCCGCGATGCCGAGTCCCTGGCCCTGAGCGAAGCCAGCCTCTACCAGACGCCGGGCGTGACCCTGCACCTGGGCGTACCCGTGCTGGAGATCGACCGCGAGCGCAGCGAAGTGATCACCGCCAGCGGTTGCGTGCCGTACCACAAGCTGGTGCTGGCCACCGGCTCCTATCCCTTCGTGCCGCCCATCGAGGGTGCCGAAGGCAACTCGCGACTGGTCTATCGCACCCTGGCCGATCTCGACACCATCCGCGCCGCCGCTGCACAGGCGCGCCGTGGCGTGGTGGTGGGCGGTGGCCTGCTGGGCCTGGAAGCGGCCAACGCGCTGAAATCCCTTGGTCTGGATGCCCACGTAGTGGAGTTCGCTCCGCGCCTGATGCCGGTCCAGCTCGATGACCTGGGCGGTGCCGCCCTCAAGGCGCGCATCGAGGCGCTCGGCGTTGGTGTGCACCTCTCGAAAGCCACCCAGTCCATCAGTGCCGGTGATGACTACCGCTACCGGATGAACTTCGCCGGCGAGGACTTCCTCGAAACCGACCTGATCGTCTTCTCCGCCGGTATTCGCCCGCAGGACGCCCTCGCGCGCCAGTGCGGCCTCGAGCTGGGCCAGCGTGGTGGTGTGGCCATCGATGGCCAGTGCCTGACCTCGGATGCGGACATCTATGCCATTGGCGAGTGCGCCGCCTGGAACGGCAGCATCTTCGGCCTGGTCGCCCCCGGCTTCCAGATGGCCCGCAGCGTTGCTGCGCAGCTCTGCGGTGAGGATGCCGATCCGTTCATCGGCGCCGACATGTCCACCAAACTGAAGCTGCTCGGCGTGGACGTGGGCTCCATTGGCGATGCCCATGGTGCGCTGCCCGGTGCGCGCAGTTACCGCTTCATCGACGAAGCCACCTCGAGCTATCGCCGCCTCGTGGTTTCCGCCGACGGCAAGCAGGTACTCGGCGCTGTGCTGGTGGGCGACAACAGCTACTACGACACCCTCCTGCAGTACGTGCAGAACGGCATCAAGCTGCCGGCCGATCCGGCCAGCCTGATCCTGCCGGCGGGCGAGGGCGCCCCGGCCCTGGGCGCCGATGCGCTGCCGGCCACTGCCACCGTCTGCTCCTGCCACAACGTCAGCAAAGGGGCGATCTGCTCCGCCATCGACAGCGGCTGCACCGATGTTGCCGGGGTCAAGTCGTGCACCAAGGCGGCCACCGGTTGCGGCGGTTGCGCGGCATTGCTCAAGCAGGTGGTGGAGCACGAGCTGTCCGCCCGTGGCGTGTCGGTGGACAAGAGCCTCTGCGAGCACTTCGCCTACACCCGCCAGGAGCTCTATGCACTGGTGCGCGTGGAAGGCATCGAGACTTTCGAGGAAATGCTCGCCAAACACGGCCGCGGCCATGTGGGCTGCGAGATCTGCAAGCCAGCCATCGGTTCCATCCTCGCTTCCTGCTGGAACCGGCCGATCCAGGACCCCTGGCTGGTACCGCTGCAGGACACCAATGACACCTTCATGGCCAACATGCAGAAGAACGGCACCTATTCGGTGGTGCCACGTATCCCCGGTGGCGAGATCACCCCGGAAGGCCTGATCGCCATCGGTGAA
This sequence comes from Pseudomonas sp. BN606, assembly GCF_029873115.1. Lineage (NCBI taxonomy): Bacteria > Pseudomonadati > Pseudomonadota > Gammaproteobacteria > Pseudomonadales > Pseudomonadaceae > Pseudomonas > Pseudomonas sp. BN606. Next base: position 105,397 of record NZ_SSOF01000076.1, read on the forward strand.
GTGGCGAAGAAGTACAACCTCTACACCAAGATCACCGGCGGCCAGCGCATCGACCTGTTCGGTGCCCAGCTCCACGAGCTGCCGGACATCTGGGGTGAACTGATCGCTGCCGGCTTCGAGACCGGCCACGCCTACGGCAAATCGACCCGTACCGTGAAGTCCTGCGTCGGCAGCACCTGGTGTCGCTACGGCGTGCAGGACAGCGTGAAGATGGCCCTGGATATCGAACACCGCTACAAGGGCCTGCGCTCTCCGCACAAACTGAAGTTCGCCGTCTCCGGCTGCACCCGCGAATGCGCCGAGGCGCAAAGCAAGGACGTGGGGGTTATCGCCACCGAAAAGGGCTGGAACCTCTATGTATGCGGCAACGGCGGGATGCGCCCGCGCCACGCCGAGCTGTTCGCCACCGACCTGGATGACGAAACCCTGATCCGCTATATCGACCGCTTCCTGATGTTCTACATCCGCACCGCCGACAAGCTGCAGCGCACCTCGGTCTGGCGCGAGAACCTGGAAGGCGGCCTGGACTACCTCAAGGCGGTGATCATCGACGACAGCTTGGGTCTTGGCGCAGAGCTGGAAGCACAGATGCAACTGGTGGTGGACCGCTATGAGTGCGAGTGGGCCAACGCCATCCAGGACCCGGAGAAGCTCAAGCGCTTCCGCACCTTCGTCAACGACGCGAGCGGCGATCCGGATATCCATTTCGTCAAAGAACGTGGGCAGATCCGTCCGGCGCGGGCGGCTGAGCTCACCCTGATCCCTGTAGCAGAGGAGGTGGTCTGATGGCCCAGCAGAGCGCGCAACGCATCGAAGAATTCGCACAATGGCGAGCCCTCTGCTCGCGCGGCGACCTGGTGCCAAACTCGGGCGTGGTGGCCTGGGTTGAGGGCGCCCAGGTGGCGTTGTTCTACCTGCCTGACGGAGAGCAGGGGCAGCAGCTGTTCGCGGTGGATAACCACGATCCCCATGCAGGCGCCAACGTCATCGGCCGCGGCATCGTCGGTCACCTCGGCGGAGACCTGGTCATCGCCTCGCCCCTGTACAAGCAGCACTACCGCCTGGAAGACGGCGCCTGCCTGGAGTACCCACAGCAACGCTTGCGGGTCTGGCCGGTGCGTCTTGTGGGCGATGTGGTGGAGATCGGGCTGGCTGCCTGACGTGGCGCAGGACAGGTAGGAGCGAGCTTGCTCGCGAAGCTCTTGAACACAGCTATTCGCGAGCAAGCTCGCTCCTACACAAAGGCACGCGACTTCAGCTGAAGCTCAGCGCACCCTGCTTGCAGCAGCGCACCAGTGATGCTCGGCGTTGATGCGTCTTGCGGGAAAGTGGTGGAAACCGGGATTTGGCACAGGACAGGTAGGAGCGAGCTTGCTCGCGAAGCGCTTGAGCACAGCTATTCGCGAGCAAGCCCGCTCCTGCACAAATACACGCGACCTCAGCTGAAGCGCACCCTGCTTGCAGCAGCGCACCAGTGATGCTCGGCGTTGATGCGTCTTGCGGGAAAGTGGTGGAAACCGGGATTTGGCACAGGACAGGTAGGAGCGAGCTTGCTCGCGAAGCGCTTGAGCACAGCTATTCGCGAGCAAGCCCGCTCCTGCACAAAGACATGCGACCTCAGCTGAAGCTCAGTGCACCCTGCTTGCAGCAGCGCACCAGGGCTTCTTCCAGCTTGCGGTCGGGCATGGCGTGGGCGCGCAGGGTGCTCGCGGTTTTCTCCACGTAGTCCCGCGTGCTGCCGTAGTGGCCGCTTGCACCGTCGAACACCTGGCGCAGCACATGGTCCGGCAGGGCTCCGGCATAGCAGGCGAAGTCGCGGCGCAACACGAAGCCCAGGGCTTTCACCTGGGCACCGCCTTCCAGCTGGCAGTTGAGCCATTTCGGCTGATAGGCGGCGTCGGGCATTTCCCGTTGCCAGAGGGCGAACAGGTGTTCCTGTAGCTGTTCTTCCGGCAGGCGGTAGGCGAAGCCCGCGCAGGAGCCACCACGGTCCAGGCCAAGCACCAGTCCCGGCGTTTCCGGAGTGCCGCGATGGATCAGCGACCAGAGGTAGAGCCCACGGTGATAACCATGGATGCGCGCGCGGCGGGATTCCACCGTGGGGCATTCCGGTCGCCAGATCAGCGAGCCGTAGGCGAACAGCCAGACCGGCCCGCCGCGATGGCACGCCATGGTGTTTTCCAGGGAAGCGAGCAGTTCCGCGCGAGTGAGCTGAATCGGCTGCTCGAGCAGAGGCGGGTAGAGCGTGAAAGGTGTTTCTGGAGTGCTGCCGGCCATAAGTGAACTGCAATTATGGTGAGGTACGGACCCTTCCAGGGTACGGCTCCTGTTTTATCAGTTGGCGGGCTTTTGGCGAACTGGCGATCGTCGAATTCCGCACAAATTTCCAACTGCCGCAGCTGACCATGACTCATTGATGAAGGAAAGGAATTACCCGCCATAGGTTTATCGCCAGAGGCGATAACGCCTTTCTGCTGAGGCCTGCTGCCTCGGTGCCGGCGAGCTGCGCCGCAGCGTGCTTCGATGGGGTGGCCGACGGTCGCGCGGGCTACCGTTTGACCGGGAAAACAGTGCTTTCGGCGGGGGCTTTTCAGTCCGCAGCAACATCGGTCCCGGAGCGCTGCTACTACTCAGGAGTGTCGGGGGACGTTCGCCCCGCAATCGGGGCTGCCCCGAACCCGCCCGTTGCCGGCTTGCTGCCGCCGGTCTTGTGCGGCCTGTGTACGTCGGGGAGAACCTTATCGTGGAAGCCAGGATCAGGATCGGCATCGTCGACGACCATCCCCTGCTCAGGCAAGGCGTGGCCTCCGCACTCAAACGCATCGGAGACTTCCAGGTCGTGGAGCAGGGAGGCTGCTCGGAAGATGCTCTGGACATTGCCCTGCGCCTCCAGCCTGACGTTCTGCTGATGGATGTGAACATGCCGGGCGACTGCTTCGCTGCCGTGCGCCGGATCACTGCCGAAGCGAATGGGGTGCGGGTGCTGATGCTGACCGTTTCGGAAAGCGAGGACGATGCCTACGCCGCACTGGAGGCCGGTGCCCAGGGCTACGTGCTCAAGGGGGTCAGTGGGCCAGAGCTGGTGCAGGCGATCCGCACCGTCGCCGGCGGTGGCAGTTTCATCACGCCAGCATTCGCCAGCCGCCTGCTGGGAAGAATGCGGCGGCGACAGGATGTTGAGCGACACCGGATCGAGCTGACCCACCGCGAGGAACAGATCATCCGCGAAGTGGCCAACGGCCTGACCAATCGCGAAGTGGCCGACAGGCTCAACCTGAGCGAGAAAACCGTGAAGTACTACATGACCAACGTGATGCAGAAGCTCCACGCACGCAATCGCGTGGAGGCCGTCACAGCCCTGCGGCGCCAATGGGATGAAGACAACGTGCAATCGCTCGATGTCCAGGGCAAGGCACGTTAGCGGATCACGTCCTCCTCCATCCGGAAGCGAGCGCTGACAAGGGTGCCTTCGCCCGGTTTGGACTGGATGTCGAATTGCCCCCCCAACGCTTCCACGCGATAACGCATGCCGGCGAGCCCGAGTCTGCGCCGGCCTTGGCCATTGCTGGCCTGGTCGCCAGGGATGAAACCGTTGCCGGTGTCCGCCACCTGCACTTCCAACTGCCCGTCGCGCATCCGGGCCGAGAGCTTCTGGCCCTGGCCGCCGGCGTGCATCACGGCATTGTTCAGGGCTTCCTGTGTAAAGCGGTAGAGGCAGATCTTCAGCGACATCGTGGCGTTGGCCGGTAGCGGCTGGATGTCCAGCTCCACCTGGGTATCGGTACGCTGTTCGTGGCGCTGCACCACCAGGCGCAGGACTTGTTCCAGACTCAGTTCGTTGATCTCCGGTACCGCCAGTCCGCGGGAAATGTCGCGAATCTCCCGGAGGGCGTCCTGGCCTGCGCTGCGCAGGGTTTCCAGGGCATCGCTGTCGAGGGATTCGTCCTGCTGTTGCAGGCGCTCGCGCAACTGGGCGAGTTCGTCCAGGCGCACCAGGATGAGTGTCAGCAACTGTGCCGGACCATCGTGCAGGTCGGCACCCAGGCGCCGCAGGGTCAACTCGCTGATGCGCGAGAACTCCTGGTTGGCGGTCGTGATGCGGCGCTGTAAATCGGCGTTGTGGGCATGCAGGCTTACCTGTTCGGCCATTCGCTGTTTCAACGCCAGTTGCTGATGTTCGATGATGCGTTCGCCACGGCGCACCACGAAGAAGAGCAGCCCCAGCATCGCCAGCGTGGCCGATCCTACGACCGCCCAAACCTGCAGGCGCACGGTGTGGATTTCCTGCTCCAGCTGATCGGCCCGCTCATAGAATTCGCCAACCGCCACCACCTTGCCCGAGCCGGTTTCCCGTAGCGGTGCGTAGATCTCGTAGAGAGGGACCTTGAGACCGCGTTCGAAGGCGTTCTCCTCCTGGCCTAGGTCTTCCAGGTTGGTGACGATGGCGCCCTTGAGCGCCTCGTCGATCTCATCGGTAGGAAATTTGCGGTGCACCACCGACTTGTCGGTGCTGTAGATCACGGTGCCGTCAGGGCGCCAGATCTTCACCGAGGCCACATGGCGATTGAGGCTGCTGTTGATAATCAACCGGTCGATGGCCGCCGCGCTTTCCGGGGGGATGTCCTGGGTCCGCGCCAATTCCTGCACGAAGGGTTCGAGGAAGTTTTCCATGTACAGCGCACCGGCCTGCGCCGCCGACTGCACCGCGGCCCGTTCGATGCGCTGGCTCACCAGATTGCCCACCAGGCTCATGGTCAGGCCGAGGATCAGGGCGGCGGCAATGACGAACTGGGTGGAGCGCTTGAACTGGCGGATTCGTTGGCGCAGGCGCCTCCCCCAGGAGGGCTGCTCACTGGACGTTGGTCCAGGTTCCGATTGGACTAAAGTCGGGTCGTCGTCTTGACCCAAGGTCCGCTGATTTGGTTCGACCTTCGCATCTGCGGGCATTCGCCGGACTCCTCGATGCTTTCTCCCAGGCCCTTGGAAATGCCTGCCCGAATGGGTAGCGGGAGAAAGCCATGTACAGCCTGAAAAGCTTCACGCTCAACCTGAAGGATATTAGCTACTTGCAGCAGCAGGTCAGCTTCCCCACGCTGCGCGTGGTGGGTTACACCGTCGTGGGTGAACCCCTGTTCGGCTACACCGGCTCCGATGGCACGGTGCACGTGCTGGGTACAGACGGCAGTTTCGATCCACTGGCCATCCCAGCCGGGGAGAGCGTCTGGTACAACGGCGCGCGCGACCCCATCGGCCTGCGCAACGTGTCCGGTTACTTCAATAACCTCACTCACGATGGCCATGCCTGGGGCAGCTTCGGGCAAGACTTCATCCGCCTGACACTGCCCGACTACAGCCAGTACGTGCAGCAGAACGCCGGCAATGCGGCCTGGCAGGACTACCTGTCCAGTCACCCCGACGCCCAGCTTGGCGCACCAACGTCCTACGCCGATCCGACCGCGTCGCTGGTGGACTACACGCCGAGGATGATCAGCCAGACCATCGTCAGCGGCGGGGTGGTTTTCGCCCGCGACGCCCAAGGCCACATCCTGCATGACGCCAACGGCGTCGCGGTGGTCAGCGATCCGGGTCTGCTCGGGCAACTGGGTGAAGCCGACCCCACGTCACCCAGCAGCGGCCAATACTTCATCCGCAACCTCAACACCGTCTCTGGCGACCCCTCGACCACGGGCTGGTTCACTCTGTTCGGCCAGTTCTTCGACCATGGCCTGGACTTCATCGACAAGCCGAGCAAGACCGCCACCATCACCATTCCCCTAGCGCCCGACGACCCGCTCTACGGCTCAATTGGCCCGGACGGCCAGCCAGTGCATTCGCTCACCATCCACCGGGCCAGCGTGGGCAGCGTCGACGCCGCCGGCAATCCGCAATACCGCAACCTGGATTCGCCCTACATCGATCAGAACCAGACCTACGGTTCGGATGCTTCTGTCACCCAGTTGCTGCGCGAATGGGTTGCCGACCCGGCCAATCCTGGCCAGTTCCGTGCAGGGGCACGCCTGTTCGATGGCACCACCCTGAGCGACGAGGCTGCCTGGACGCTCAATGGCGTACTCACCCATCAGACCTTGCCGACCCTCAACGAGCTGCGCGCCCACATCGTCGCCACCGGACGTGACGACCTGACCTGGGACGACCTGGCCAACTTCCGCGTACGTGATGATGCAGGCCATGTGCTGGACGCCGACTCGTCCACCCCTGGTGTCCAGGTAGTCCTTACCCGCGAAGCCCTGCTTCTGGACATGAACCCGCACTTCGATGACGCGCACATTGATGTGGCTCGTCTCATGGCCCTGGACAGCCACCTGGTGAGCGTGACCTTCGACCCGACGAACCCCTACGGGATCTTGTTCAACTACGACAACGGCCCGAGCAAGTCCCTGTTCGGCCTGGTCAATCCTGCCGATTTTTCCATCTTTGCCGATCCGGACACGGCCGATTACGCGGTCGCCAACGAACTGTTGCTGGAGTCGGTAGGTGACCACTACATCGCCGGCGATGGCCGCGCCAACGAGAACTACGGGCTGACTGCGATTCACCACGTGTTCCATGAGGACCACAACGTCCAACTGATCAACCTGCAGCAGGAAATCCTCCAGGCCGACGTGGGTGTGCGGCACAACTGGCAGGTGGGTATCGCCAATGGCGTTGGCGGCTTCTACAGCGACGCCGCCGGCAACTACACCCTCGCCGACGGCGTGACGCTCTCCTGGGACCAGGACAAGCTGTTCACCGCCGCCAAGCTGGCTGTGGAGATGGAGTACCAGCACGTTGCCATCGACCAGTACGCCCGCCTGATCACGCCGGACCTGCCGGAGTTCGTCACCTACGACTCCGGCATCAACGCCAATATCTCCCTGGAGTACGGCCAGGCCGCCTTCCGTTTCGGTCACTCGCAGTTGCGAGAAACCATCGACGCACTGGAGCGCGATGCCAGCGGTGCCTATGACTTGACCGGCGCCATTACCCGCTATGCGCTGGAGAAAGCCTTCCTCAATCCCGGCGGCTTCGCCGATATCGGTCCGACCGCCATTGCCCTCGGCATGACGCGACAGGTCAGCAACGAGATCGACGAGCTGGTCACGCCGGCACTGCAACAGGGCCTGCTGGGACAGCCGCTGGACCTGGCCACGATCAACCTGGCACGTGGCCGCGACCTGGGGCTACCAACCCTCAACGGGGCGCGTCAGCAGATCCATGACGCGCTGATTGCCGAGCGACAGACGCCGGCCGGCTCCCAGCACCACACCAACCTGATCGTGGATGCGCTGACGCCTTATACGAGCTGGAGCGATTTCGCCAACAACATGATCCACCCCGAGTCTCTGGTGAACTTCATCGGCGCGTACTCCTTCGACGGCGACGTGGCCCATGCCCAGGCCATCATCGATGCTGACCAGACCGGGCTGGACGTGACCTGGGCCGGTGGCGTGGTGACCGCCGAAGACGCGGCGCGCTTCCTGTCCAACGCCGCAGACCAGAACGGCAACTTCGTCGCAGGTTCGGATGGCTTCAACCACATCGACCTGTGGATCGGCGGACTGGCCGAGAAGCATGTCTACACCGGCCAGCTCGGTACCACCTTCAACGCCATCTTCGAAGACCAGATGGAGCGTCTGATGGATGGCGACCGCTTCTATTACCTGTTCCGCCTGGACCTCGGCCTGCCAGGCATGACCAACCTCAATGAGCAAGTGGTCACCGAGCAGTTCAAGGACATCATCGAGCGCACCACCGATGCCCGGCACCTGGCGGGCGACGTGTTCGGTTACATGGACAGCTACATCGAGCTCAGTTACCAGGACTCCGGGGCGACTGCCACCGCCTACAAGAGCGAGCACAAGTACGGCCGGTTGGTGGATGCCAACCAGATGGGCGTGTACTCCACGGGCGGCGCAGGCGGTATCGGCGGCAACGGCTTGTTGATCAACCTGATCAACCCGGAAACCCATGTTTCCAGTTCATTCATCCGTGACTACCGTCCTGACCAGGGCGAGAACCCGGATGGCACCGCAGCGGTAGGCTACAACTCGCACGAGGTGGTAGCCGGAACCGACTACGCCGACTGGCTGGACCTGGGCGATGGCGATGACACCGGCTATGGCGAGGATGGCAACGACATCCTCGACGGCAAGGCCGGCGCCGACCACCTCTACGGCGGCAACGGCAACGACGTGATCTATGGCGGCGACATCGAGGACTTCCTGGACGGCGGTGACGGCGATGACATCGTCTACGCCGGCACCAGTGCGGGTGCCATCGACATCGTCATAGGTGGCAACGGCAATGACCATCTCTACGGCGAGGCCGGGATCGACGAGCTCTACGGCGGCGCGGGCAATGACTACATCGATGCCGGTGGCGACACCGACCTGGTCCACGGCGGTGATGGCAGCGACGAAATCTACGGCGGAGACGGGCCCGACATCCTTTTTGCCGAGGCCGGGGATGACATCATTTCTGGCGGCTCGACCGGTGACCAGCTGTTCGGTGAGGAGGGCGACGACATTCTCCTGCCGGGGATCGGCGGTGCACCGGGGCAAGGTGACGGGGACGAAGCACTCGGCGATGTCGGCTTCGATATCGCGGCGTTCAGCGATGTGAACATCCAGCTGGATGCCGCCGCCGACCTCAACCAGCAGAACATCATCGCGGCACCCGGTACCAACGTGATGTTCCAGCCGTTCAACGCCCTGCTGGCAAACATCGAAGGCCTGGTCGGCTCGCGCTTCAGTGATGCACGGGCCAATCCAGCCAGCCCCGCCAACCCGACGGCGGGCCTGATCGGTGACGGCAACGAGAACTGGCTGGTAGGCGGTAGCGGCGACGACGTGGTGCAGGGCAATGCCGGCAACGATGTGCTGGTGGGCGACTCCATTGGTCTGGCCGACCTCAACCATCTGCTCGCCTCGCAGGGATTCGCCCAGCACTTCACTGGACTGCAGGCCGCGCGGTCAGGCTTCGTGCTCGGCGACAACCACGCCGGCGGAACAGCGGATGGCGCCGCCGATGAGGCGGTCTACAGCGGTAACTTTGCCGACTACAGCATTACCCTGATCAGCGATACCAATCCGGGAAGCAATGAGATTCGGGGCTTCAGGATCACGGACAAGCGTGTCGGTGCCGCCAACCTGGACGCAACCGACCTCCTGGTCGGCGTCGAGAAAGTCCGCTTCGCGGATCGCACGGTCACGCTCGACGTCAACAATCAGCTCGCAACAGGCAAGCCGCTGGTGACCGGCTATGCCACTGCCCCGACCACCCCTAGCCGGCCATTGCCGACGCAGTACCGCCTGACCGCCAGCACCGTTGCCATCCAGGACGCCGATGGCATTCCCTCCGGTGCTGGTGCGTTCAGCTTCCAGTGGCAGGTACTTTCGGGGGCCGTCTGGGCCGCGATCAATGGCGCTACTGCTTCGACCTACGCGCCGGTGGCTGCGCAGGTGGGCCAGCAGTTGCGGGTGGCAGTCAGCTTCACGGACAACCATGGCGTAGTGGAGACGGTCTACTCCGATCCCACTGAAACGGTCGGGCGGTTCATCGAGGGCACCACCTTCAATGACAACGGCCTGGGCGGCTTCCTCGACCGTGCGGCTCTGGTGGGGACCGCCTTCCAGGACGTTATCCTCGGCAACGCCGGCAACGATGTGCTCAGTGGTGGCGACGGCAGCGACCTGCTGGACGGCGGGACCGGCAATGACAGCATGAGCGGTGGGGCGGGTAACGACACCTACGTCGTCAACACCACGGGGGACGGCGTGACCGAAGCCCTGAACGGTGGGATCGATACCGTACGGTCTTCGGTGAGCTTCAACCTTGCTGCCAATGTCGAGAACCTGACGTTGACGGGCACCGCCAACATAAACGGCGTCGGCAATGGACTGGACAACTGGCTGGTGGGTAACGCCGGCAACAACCGGCTCGTCGGCCAGGCCGGCAACGATAGCGTGGAAGGCGGCGGTGGAAGCGACACCCTCGTGGCTACGGTGGGCGACGGCAATGACCACTATGACGGCGGCGAAGGCGTAGACACCTACGACCTGTCCGGTACTGCTGCCAACGCCAGCGTCGACCTGGCTGCCGGTACCGCCAGCAGCGCCCAGACCGGCAATGATGTGCTGGTGTCCATCGAGAATGTCCTGGGCAGTAGTGGCGCCAACCAGATCATGGGTAACGCTGCGGACAACCGCCTCGAAGGACTCGGTGGCAACGACAGCCTGTCCGGCGCGTCCGGAAACGACACCCTGACCGGAGGGCAGGGCAACGACAGTGCCAGTGGCGGTGTGGGTGACGATCGCTTCGTGGCGGGCCTGTTCGACGGCAATGACATCTACGCCGGTGACGACGGACTGGATACCTACGACCTTTCCGCCACCGGAGCGGCAGCCGTGGTCAACCTGACCACTGGAGTGGCCGGCAGCAGTCAGATCGGTAACGACCTGTTGAGCGGCATCGAGAGCGTTGTGGGCGGGACGGGGGCCGATACCCTGACCGGTGACTCACTGGCCAACCAGCTGGCCGGCGGCAGTGGCGACGACAGTCTCAATGCCGCGGCCGGCGCCGATGTCCTCACCGGCGGTGCAGGGCGCGACCTGCTCACCGGTGGCGCGGATGCCGACATCTTCGCCTTCGCCGCGCTCAACGAATCGGGTACCAGCGGCGGTACTCGGGATGTGATCAACGACTTCCAGCTCGGGGTCGATCGCATCGATCTTGGCCAGATCGATGCGAGGACTACAGGGCCTGGCAATGCGGGGAACCAGGACTTCAGCTTTCTTGGCGAATGGAATGGTGCCGGCAACGAGTTCAACGGACAGGCTCAGCTGAGGTTCCACTACGTCAACGTCGGTGGTGTCGAGCACACCTATGTGGAGGGCAACGTGAACAACAACAACGCCGCCGACTTCCAGATCGACCTCGTTGGGCATGTCGCCCTGGCAGCGGGTGACTTCATCGGCGTGGTCTGAACGCCAACCACCCTGCGTCCCGCCGGAGGACAGGGCGCAGGCAAAGTTTCAACTCCATTCCATCTCCTCATGCAACCCGGTGCCGCCCGTACCGGGTTGTTTTTCGCAGGCGAACCCAAACGGCCAAGTGGCTACCTCATCCGCGTCCGAGAGGCCTCCTCGACTGGCGATGCGCCATACGGATCGACATCTTTTGTTGCAAGGAACTGGGTCACGTTGTCATGAAATGCGAAATTTTTGTCGTGAAATGCGAAGAGCTGACAGGAAGCTGTCCCTAGGCTTTGCGACCCGGTCCCAAGGGGTGGAGAGCCGGTTGCGCCCGCCCCGATAAACTCCTGGAGTCATTCATGGCGAAACCGCTTTGCACCCTTGCGCTGGCAGGGCTTGTCCTGCTCGGCAGCGGCTGTTCCAGCAAGATCACCCAACCTGAGGAGTACTCGGGTTTCCTGGGGGATTACTCGAAGCTCGAAGAAACCATGTCCGCCAGCGGTGAGCCTGTATTGCGCTGGACCGCGCCGGACTTCGACCCCAAGCGCTATGGCACGCTTCTGGTGGAGAAGCCGGTTTTCCATCCAGCCCCGGCCCCCAGCGACCAGATGAGCCAGCAGACCATGGACCAGATCGCCACCTACATGCGACTGGCGCTGCAGCGCGAGCTGATAGGCAGGGCACGTCTGGTCGGCACGCCGGAGGCAGACACCCTGGTGCTGCGCCCGTCCATCTCCGCGGTGGCGATCTCCACCGAGCACCTGAAGGCCTACGAGGTCATCCCTATCGCCCTGCTGGCAGCCGCCACCACCACGGCTGCGGGTATCCGCGATCAGGAAGTGGCCATCTATGCCGAGCTGGAGGCGGTGGACGCAACCAGCGGCAAGCCCGTCGTCAGGGCGGTGCGCAAGGGCCAGGGATTGAGCCTGGAGAACCGCAAGACACCGTTGGTGCTGGACGACCTCAAGCCCGTGCTCGATGACTGGGCGCGGGACGCGCGCAACTTCAGGCCATGACCGGATTCCTCCGGGTCAATCCATCGTAAGGCCCGAACCGGCGAGCAGCCGGTTCGCCTTCATCCATGCCAGCTCTTCGCACTGCGGAGCGGCCTGGCCACCTATCCGAATCCGCCCCGGCATTGGACGCAGTCTGACCGGGCGCGGAACTCCTACTGCCAACCAGGTGATGCAATGCTCAATGACGGAATTCTCGATTACTTCGCCTTAGGCGTACTGTTCTTCGTCGTGATCGTGCTGTTCTACGGGATCATCGTGTTGCACGACATTCCCTACGAAATCTCCAAGCGCCGTAACCATCCGCATCAGGACGCCATCCATGCTGCCGGCTGGGTGAGCCTGTTCACCCTTCACGCGCTGTGGCCGTTCCTCTGGATCTGGGCGATGTTGTATCGCCCGGATCGGGGCTGGGGCTTCAGTACGACCCATGCGGGACTGGAGCAGCAACTGGCCGATATGCGCCTGCGCCTCGAATATCTGGAAGACCGGGCTGCGCCCCGTTCCAGGCCTCTGGCAGAGGAGGCGTGACATGGACCTGTTGCTGATCCTTACCTACACGGCCATCTGCGTCGCCATCTTCAAGGTCTTCAAGATCCCGCTGAACAAATGGAGCGTGCCCACCGCCGCGCTGGGCGGCGTGGTGCTGATCGGTACGCTGATCTTCCTGATGAACTACAACCACCCATACTCGGAAGTGGCGCGCAGCTATTTCGTGTCGACCCCGGTGATTCCAACTGTGAATGGGCAGGTGGTGGAGGTCCCGGTCAGGACCAACCAGCCGCTTGAGAAAGGCGATGTGTTGTTCCGCATCGACCCGACGCCGTTCGAGAACCGGGTGAAGTCCATCAAGGCGCAATTGGTGTCGGCCCGCGCCGACCAGACCCGTGCCCGTGAACTGGCTGCTCGTAACGTCGGCAATCGCCGCGACGTGGATCTGACCACGGCGCGGGTGGACGACCTGCAGGCGCAGCTGAACATCGCCCAGTTCGACCTTGACCACACTGTGGTTCGTGCCCCCAGCAAAGGCTTCGTCACCCATGTCTCGCTGCGTCCGGGGATGATGGCGACCAAGTTGCCGCTGCGCCCGTCCATGGTCTTCATCCCGGACGAGGGACATTACTTCGCCGCCTGGATGCGACAGAACAGCCAGTTGCGCCTGACTCCTGGCGACGAGGCGGAAATGGCCTTCGACGGGATTCCCGGTCGGGTGTTCAAGGGCAAGGTGAAGCAGGTGATCGGGGTGATTGGCGAAGGCCAGGTGCAGCCGTCGGGTACCTTGCTCAGCTTCACTGGCGCGCCGCCCGCGGGCCGGGTGCCGGTGATCATCGAAATCACCGACCCGGACTACGCGAAGTATGCGGCGCAGATGCCGGGCGGTTCCTATGGCCAGGCGGCACTCTACAGCGAGCATTTCCACCATGTGGCGGTGATGCGCAAGATCCTCCTGCGCATGGCGGCCTGGATGAATTACATCTTCCCCTTCCATTGATTGAGCGTTGCAGCTGCCTTCCGCCCCAGGGCCCCTTGTCGGGGGGCGGAGCGACGGGCGCGCCGGGGGCGGATCCGAATTCGAACACAGGAACTCCCATGGCAAATCGAACAGGGCGCAACTTGCTGCGCTCGCTCCCGGGCGCGATCGCCCTGCCTGCCGGCCTGCTGCTGGGCGTACTGCCTCTGGCCGAAGCCATGCAGCAGGAAGTCGTGCCGATCGCGACAACCATGCTCGCGCCCGCTCCGCCGCCCAATCGAACCGATGACTTCGAGTGCATCCGTGAGCGCCGCACCATCCGCATCCTGGTCCCTTACAGCCGCACCTTCTTCCACATCGACCAGGGTCGCCAGAAGGGCGTGAGCCACGAAACCGGGCTGGCATTCGAGCGTTGGCTCAACCAGCGGTACCCGAGCCGGAAGGGGAGTGCGCGCTGGCACGTGATCTTCATCCCGGTAAGCCGTGACCAGTTGCTGCCCAGCCTGATTCGCGGTGTCGGCGACATTGCCGCAGGTGGCCTGGTGGAAGGCGAGCGTGCAGGTTTCGATGGGCAGGTGGTCATGGCGTCCGGCGAGTTCCGTACCGAGCCGGTACTGGTGATCGGGCCGGCCGGCGAGACCATTGCGAGCCTCGATGACCTGGCCGGCAAGGAGGTCGCGGTACCCGCGCTGAGCAACGACTTCTGGGGGCTGGTGGAACTGAGCCGGAGCCTCAGCGAGCGTGGCCTGGCGCCGATCCGCCTGTTGCCCCTGGCCGAAGGCATCGAGGCGGAGGTTTTGCTGGAACGGGTGAACGCCGGTGCGCTTTCCGCTGCAGTGGTGGATCGGCGGGTGGCAAGGGCCTGGAAGCCGACCCTGGACAGCATTGCGATCCAGCCCCTCGAATTTTCCTGGGGAGGTCACTACGCCTGGGCCGTGCGCAATGGCAACCCCGAGTTGCGTGGCGTACTGGCGGCATTCTTCAACGATCAGCAACACGACAGCCGTCTGGTGCGGGCCCTGGATGGAGACCGGCTGGCGGCCGGACATTTCCTCGATGAGCCGGCTTCGGCCGACGAGCTGCGCCGCTTTCGCCGCCTCAATCAGGCCTTCATCGAGTCCGCCGAACGCCATGGCCTGGACCCGCTGATGCTGATGGCCCAGGCGTTCCACGAATCGAGGTTTGACCAGCGTGCGCGCAGCAACCGGGGGGCGGTGGGGGTGATGCAGGTCCTGCCGAGCACCGCGGCGGACCCCAACGTTCGGGTTTCAGGCGTGGGCAGCAGTGCGGAGAAGAACGTCGAAGCCGCCAGCAAATACCTGCGATTTCTCGCCGACACCTACCTCGACGATCCGGCGCTGACCTCGGACAACCGCATATTTCTGCTGCTGGCGGCGTACAACGCGGGGCCTGGCAATCTGCAGAAGATCAGGCGCATGGCGCGGGAGAACGGCCTCGACCCGGATCGTTGGTACGGCCATGTGGAGAAAATGGCGGCCAGGGAGTTGGGGCGTGAGACCCTCGATTACGTGAGCAACGTGTACAAGTACTACGTCGCCTACCGCTTCGCCCAGGAGCGGGAGGAAATGCAATCGGAAAGCGTGCTGGGCAGGCTGGAAAAACGGGGCTGAGATGCAGCCCCTGGGAAAAAGCGGCTCGCTGCCGAGGCAGAAGCCGCGAGGGGAATCAGAACAGCAGGTAGGCGCTGGCGCTGGTCTGGTCCAGCTCGATGTCGCCGACCTTCAGGACTTCCTGCTCCAGGCGCACGCCGATGTTGCGGAACACGTCCAGCTCGACGCCCACGCCGTAGGTCAGGTCCAGGTCGCTGCTGTCACCAGCGGTGTCTTCGTCGGCATCCCAGGCATGCACGCCAGCGCTGGCGAACAGGCGCAGACGGTCGCCTACGGGCACGCCGAAGTGGGCGGCGGCTTGCAGGGAGTGGCCATCGAAGTCGCCACGCTCGCCAGAGAAGCTGCCGAGGTCGACCCAGGCGCCTTCCACCGCCAGGTAGGGGTTAAGGCGGTAGCCGACGTAGGCCTTGTAGCTGTTGTCTTCGTCGCCGAGGGTGTGTTCGTCAATTTCCACCCGGGTCACGCCGCCGCCCAGGTACAGGCCGCGGTCATCCGCGATGGCGCTGAGGGAGTTGAATGCCAGGAGGGCGGCTGCGAGTTGTTTGCCGAATTTCATCGTTTGTCCTGTGTGGTTGGTTGGATTGGAGTGGGCGGGATCAGGCCGGTCCCTTGTGCTGGAACTCTCGGTCCAGGCGTTCGCGAATCTGCAGTGCGGAAGCGTCGAGGGCGGGGTAGATGTCCTCGACCACGGGCTTGTCGGACTGTCCGATGTTCCGGCCTTTGGCCCGGTCGACAGCGCGAGCGAGGGTTTCGCCGCTCCTGCCGTCGCTGACCTCGCTTTCGAAGAACACGTAGAGGGTTTCATCGCGCACGCCGGTGACGTGCAGCGAGAGGCCGATGAGCATGCCGATCGGGATGTACTCCGTGACGTTTGGATCACGGGGTTTGCGCTTCAGATCGGAGATCGATACGCGCAGCGACAGGGCCCCTGGAGTGGGCCGGTCCACCAGGCGATAGCCGGCTGAGGACAGTTGCCGTTCCAGCTGGCCACGGAAGTGGCGGAGCAGTTTGCTGATATCCGCGTCGGACTCAGTCAATGCCTGTCCGTTAGTGGCGAATGATTTGGGCAAGTCGATGAATACCGACTTGTCGTGGTTACTTGAAAGGGGTGCTGGATATTTCTTCCAGGCAATGGTGCCTTCGTCTCTTTCAATGACGCGTAGAGGCGCATTGGCAGGTTGTGTAGATATATCGGTCGTGTCGATGGCGGGAGCCATCGAACAGCCGCACAGGACCATCGAAAGCGTGAGGATGGAAAGTTCTTTGATATGCATGGGGATTCCTGTTGGAGGCGCGCCGACCGGCCCGCCGGATGCGCTGCGTATTTGCAGGCAGGAAGGCGATCCGCCTTGCCTTCGGGTGGTTCGCCTGAAGGGGAGAGCGCACGAAGCTTTGCTTTCGCGCCCTTTCCGGCGCCCTTCTACTCTGGGCTACGGGCGGCCAGAACAAGAATCAAAAATCGTTATTTGTGCCGTGAGGTGCGCAGCAGGAAGGCGATGTGCGAGACAATCCGCATCATCTCCTGTGGTTAATGAAATTTATAAACTCAGAAAAGATTCATGAAAAACCAGTTCAAGTTCTTCCTGAAAAGTGGCGGCGCAGTATTGTTCGATGCCGCAAACAATCAGTTGCATATAAGTTCGAATCTAGGTGAGCCGCGCGCGGTGACACTCTCCTATTCGGAAACACGATTGTTGCAACTTCTGCTGGATAAACCGGGGGAGACCCGGAGTCGCAACGAAATAATGGAATATGCCTGGGACAATCGTGTGGTTGCCGCCGGAAGTCTGAACCAGGCGATATTCACCCTGCGTAACCTGATCGAAGACGGCACTGATCACGAATTGCTTCAGACCGTCCCGCGCCGCGGTTATCGATTCAACGCACAGCAGGTCGCTGACGAGTCCACGCCAGAACCCGCATCGATGCCCGTATCGGGCGTCGTGGAGGATTTGGCGGGTGGGGGCGCGCAGCGGACCTCGCTTGCCGAGGGGGCGACACCTGCCGCGCCACGGCGTCGGTTGGCAGGGCTGCTCCGCTCGCCAAAGCTGCTGCTGCCTGCCTATGCGGGGATGTTCTGCCTGCTCGCCCTGGTGGCGCTTTATCGCCTGGGCATCTTCGATGACGTCGCGTCGGAGCTGGTGATCGAGGACGTGGCGGCGGGGCCCATGACCTACCACTTCATCGGCGACAGCGCCGAGGAGAACGCCAGGATTCTCGAGGCTTTCAAGCTGGCGCTGGATACCCGCGAGGAGGGCCTTGCCGGGCATATCTGGATCAACCGCTCGAATCGGCTCTACGACCTGGCCTGCGTGCGTGCGGATGGCACGACGCAGAACCTGATCTTTCTCGAGGACAACAAGATGGCCAACCTGCAACTGGAAATGGTCCGTCGCTGCATGAGGGGTTGGCCATGATGCTGCGCCGCTACAAACACGCCTTCATCCTCGGCGGGCTGGCCTTGCTGGCCGCAGCCGGCCTGGTGTTCGACCGTCCTGCCTACAGGCTCGGTGTTTCCTACCATGGCACCAGTGACATCGTGCTCAACGACGGCGCACGGATTCGCCTGGAGGAGCGGCTGATCATCGGTGAAAAGATGAGTTTTGCGGCCATGGAACGGGTCGCCTCGGAGGTCAACTACGCGTCCCTGGTGGCGGACGTCCTGCACTTTGGGCCACGCAGCATCGATGTCCGCTTGCAGAAGGCCCAGACCAGCCGCGCCAGGCCCATGGAACGGATGAGTGAAATCCCCGACGTGCTGTTCGGTCGTCAGTACGGTCTGGCGACTGGCGCGACGATGCGTCTGGAGTTCCTGCCGGCACCGGATGGTGCGATCTGCTACTACGCGCGGGAGATCGATAACTTCCGTTGTCTGAACCGTTGAGTTCCGGCGCCTGCACCTGTCAGGCGCTTTCCGGCAGGTGAAGCTCGGTCCGTTCCTTGAGCTTTCCGTCCAGGGTGTGGGTTTCCACGCTCAGGATGACCATGGGCCGCTCCGTGCGAACGACCTTGATGCGAGTGAGGGTATCCGGTGTGTTCTGGATGACCAGGGTTTCCCCGATGTTGCGACACAGGACCAGCATTTCAGGCACTCCGTTGAAGTAGTCACGGTGTCGATTTTCGAAGTCGGCACAGGCCTGATGCGAATCAAAAATGTTCATTGGCTGGGCAGATGCTGCGTCAGGTGTTGCCGGGAAGTCCTGAGCGAAGCTGCTTGCCGAGTTCTCTGGGGCCTTCGCCTTCAATGTGCTCGTGCCAGCCTGAGGCGGCCCTCACCCCCGGCCCCTCTCCCATAGGTAGAGGGGTGACTCGCGCCGGCGAGGGACGCCCCCCCTCTCGCCGTGCCCCCGGCGCAACGATGGAGCGAGGTGAGTTCGGCGAAGCCGAACCCGGATGCAGGGGCAAGCCCTTTTGGTTTCTTTTGGGGCGATTGCCAAAAGAGACTCGCCGGGCAGCGAAACCAGAAATATAAGCAGAATTCGGCAAGCGGCTTGGCTCAGCCGTTTCCACTCGCGTCCGCGCCTCCTGCCATCCGCAGGCAACGTACTGCTAACGGCAAATGAAGATTGCTGATTTTGATTTCCCCATCCCCCCGCCAAGAATCCGCCCGTCCCGAGGTCGACGACCCGAGGGAGGCTCTCGCCTTCCCGGAGCATCCGGGGCCTGTCTTGATACGAGAAGGGGCGTTGAATGAAGTTCGTACCTGTCATCCGGCTGATCTGCTGGATCGTCTGTTCGGTCCTGGTTGCCGTGTCGTTCGGGGTCATGCGCGACTCCGTCATCGGCGGATTGCTGATGCTCTGCGGTGCGATCTGGTTGTGCCCCGCCTGTTGGCGGGCAATCGAAAGCCTTACCGGGAAAGGGGGCAGCAGCATCGCAGTGGTATTGCTCTCGGTGCCGCTTTTCCTGCTGGGCGTGCACATCGCCACCACTACCCGCGAACTGGCCGGGGCTCCCGCGCCGCAGCGCTTTCACACGGAAGGCGAGGCCGCATCGCGCCAGGAGGCGGTTGACCATCCTGGGGTGAATCCGGGGGCCCTGAATTTCTTTCGGCACATCATGGAGCAGGATTACCTGGTCGCACTGGAGGGTGGGAAGTCGGCGCTGAACGAGCTGGCGATGGTCAATCCGGTGGAACGCATGCCCAGCTCGCGCCTGGCACAGTTCTATGAAGGTGACGAGGAGGCGGTGGACCCGTTCTTCAAGGGCCGCAAGCTCATCGTCACCGGGGAAGTCCTGGGCGTGCGGGTCGACTATGCCGATGACGTGGTCCTGGAACTGCCCGGCGCCAATCCAATGTTCAATGTGCAGGCGGAGCTCCACAGCGATCCGCGCAAGTACTCCGAGCCGCTGGTCGAAGGGAAATACGTGGATCTCTACTGCACCGTCTTCGGCAAGGTCACCGACGACAGCGCCAGCAGCCTGTATCTGAAGGACTGCACCGAAGTCGATTTCACCCCCGACGCCAAGGCCTATGCAGACAACCTCACCGAAGCCCTGCGCGGCTGGCTGCGAACTGGCGGTAAACACATCTTCCCCTCCGACAACGCGGCGACCTACTTCCTGGTTTCCTACCTGGCGGGCACCCAGTTGCCACCCGACAATCCTTGCCTGAGTGAGGATGCAGCGCTGGAGGACTGCTTGAAGTCCCTGGACAACATGCAGACCGGCGCACTGTTCGAGAATGCGCGCGGCGACCTGCAGCGCTGGCAGGAGTGGCTCGGCCTGCCGACACCGGAAGGCTACGGTCAACTGAGCAGCCGCTGATGCGCGTCGACTTCCGTCATCTGGTGCTCTGCTGCCTGCTCGGGCTGCTGGCAATCGACCCGGCGCACGCGGCGGACGTTCACCTGCGCGGGCATTGGCAGCAGTTCATAGACGAAGAAGACAGCCTCGTCGGTGTGCTGAGCCGCGACGAGGAAGGTGATGCGGTGGCTGCTGAACTGCATCTGCAGGCCTACCGCAATGGCGTCGCCATTGGCGAGGAGGTGCACCGCTTCGCGCTGCCGGAAACGGTGCGGCTGTTCGCCATTCCCCTGGAGGACGATGTCGATTGCTACCGGGTTCTGGGCGTGATTGGCCTGGATGCCGAGGGCGAACGGGTCAGCACCAAAGATGATTCCCCATCCGCCAAGGATGAATGCGATGCCCCGGAGTCACTGCCCGTCGGCGTGTTGCAGCCGATCTGAGCGGTCAGACCGACAGCTGCACTTCGCGCTGGCCGTCGATGCGCTGCGCGCCACGCCGACTCACCACCAGTTCGCCGATGGCGATCAGCCGGCTGCGGGTGACGTTGCGGCTGAGGCCCAGCAGGTTGGCGGTATGCACCTGGTTGTAGTGGCAGTGGCGATAGGCCGCGCGCAGAAGCGCGTCTTCGACCTTCTGGTGGAGGTCGCAGGCAGGTTCCTCAAATAGGCGCTGGAAGGCCTGTTGCAGCTGCGCCTCGGCACCACCTTCGGCTCCACGCGGTTCCTCCGGGCGGTCGATGCGCAGGTTGGACAGGTGCAGGTCGGCTGCCTGGATCACACCGTCGCGGCAGATCAGCAAGGTGTGGTGAATGACGTTTTCCAGCTCGCGGATGTTGCCAGGCCAGGAGTAGCCGCGCAGTTTGCGTTCGGCGTCCGGACTGAGCTCGCTGCGGCCATAGCCGAGGCGTCGGCTGTACTCGTCGATGAAGTGGCGGGTCAACGGCAGGATGTCGCCGGGGCGTTCGCGCAGCGGGCTGAGCTCCAGGCTGACGACGTTGAGCCGGTAGTAGAGGTCCTCACGGAAATGCCCGGCGTTGATCGCCTTTTCCAGCTGCACGTTGGTCGCGGCCAGTACGCGCACGTCAATGGGAATGCTCTTGCGTGAGCCCAGGCGCACCACTTCGCGCTCCTGAAGCACGCGCAACAACTTGACCTGGATCGGCATGGGCAGGTCGCCGATCTCGTCGAGGAACAAGGTGCCGCCATTGGCTGCTTCGAACCAGCCGGCCTTGGCCGACAGGGCGCCGGTGAAGGCTCCTTTTTCATGGCCGAACAACTCGGCTTCCACCAGGGATTCGGAGAATGCGCCGCAGTTGACCGCCACAAAGGGGCCGTCGCGGCGACCGCTGAGGTTGTGCACGTGTCGCGCTACCAGCTCCTTGCCGGTGCCGGTCTCGCCGATGATCAACACGCTGGCCTCGCTTGGCGCCACCTGCTGGAGATGCGCCAACAAGGACTGGGACCTGGGGTCCTCGAACACCTGGGCGGTGGCCCTGACCGACGTGGCCAGACTTGGGGAGGGGGGCAGGGTGAGCAGGCTGGAAGAGGCTTGGCGCGGTGCTTTCATGAGTAGAAGGTCGGCTTTGGCAGAGTCTGGTTGAGGGCCCACTCACCCAGTTCGCGGACCTTGTAGTCCACCGGGTCGTGCAGGGTCTGGGTGCGCAGATTGCGCCAGTGACGGTCCAGTCGCAGGGCCGCGTGGGTGGAGCGTGCGCCGGTGACTTCGAACAGGCGGCTGCACAGGTCGAGGCCGGTGCGGGTGGCGGCCACCTTGGCTGTGGCGATGGCCAGTGCCAGTTCGCCGCGCTGGGCTTCGCCGAGGTCAGGACCCTGGTTCCACGCGGCATCGAGCAGGGCGCAGGCCCGTTGCACCAGGGCGCGAACACCTTCCAGTCCGACCCAGAACTCGCCGTAGTGAGCCAGTACGTAGGGGTCCTCGCCGATGTGGCTGGCCGGCGACTTGAACCAGGGCCGCGCCTCCTTGAGGGTGTAGGCGCGTGCGTCCTCGAAGGAGCCTTCGGCGATGCCCAGGTAGATGTTGGTGAAGATCAGTTGCGCGATCAGCGGACGTAGGCAGGCGAAGGGCGTGCTCAAGGGGCCCGGGTCCAGCAGCAGTTCGTTTTCTTCGACCCGCACTCGCTCGAAGATGGCACTGCCGCTGTCGGTCTGGCGCTGGCCCATGTTGTCCCAGTCATCCGCCAGGCTGATGCCGCTGCGTGCGGTGGGGATCGCGGCGATCAGCAACTTGCCGCTTTCTTCGTCGAGGCCGGAGGCGATCAGCATCTGCGAATCCAGCGCGCCTGAGCAGAAGCTCTTCTTGCCGGAGAACTCGCGCCAGCCAGTGAACTTCTTCACCGTGGTGCGGGTATCCAGCGGATTCAGGGCGTTGCCCCAGAACCAGCGGTTGCGCGCGGTGAGCTGGAACCAGGGCTGCCATTGCTCGGCGCGGGAGAACAATCTCACTGTGGCGAGCATCAGGTGCTGGAAACCGAAGACATGGGCAATGGAACTGTCCACGCGGGCGAACTCACGTATCACTTCCAGGGTGGTTTGCCAGTCGTGACCCAGGCCGCCGTGTTCCTGGGGAATGATCAGTGACAGCAGGCCGCTTTGGCGGATGGCGTCCCGCTCGGCCTTGGGCGTGCCGCCACGGGCGTCGCGTTCAGCCGCGGTTTCGGCGAAGCCGGCCGCCAGCTCGCGGGCGATCTGCAGCGGTGTGGGGAGGGTGAGATGCTGCGGGGCATTCACGCGGATTACCTCTTCAGGTGGATTTCTTGTCGTTGAATCGCCCCTTCGCCGGGAAGGGGCAAGGGCGATTCAGCGCGCAGCGGCGGTCTTGGGCAGCACGTCGTTGGCAATCATTTCGCCGAAGGGGCCGGTGAGGTTGGTCACGCCGCGTCCGGCCAGGCTCGCGTAGGGCTCGGGCAGCAGCGGGAACACCAGCTCGGCGAAGCGGTAGGCCTCTTCCAGGTGCGGATAGCCGGAGAAAATGAAGCTCTCGATGCCGAGGTCCGCGTACTCCTTGATGCGCTCCGCCACCTGTTGCGGGTCGCCTACCAGGGCAGTACCCGCACCACCTCGCACCAGGCCGACGCCCGCCCAGAGGTTGGGGGCGATTTCCAGGTTGTCGCGGCGGCCGCCGTGTAGCGCGGCCATGCGCCGTTGGCCTTCGGAATCGAAGCGGGCGAAGGATTGCTGGGCGGCGGTGATGGTGTCGTCGGAGATGTGCTCGATCAGCTTGCTGGCGGCTCGCCAGGCTGCTTCGGCGGTTTCACGAACGATCACGTGCAGGCGGATGCCGAACTTCACCGTGCGGCCGTGGCGGGCGGCGCGTTCGCGCACATCGGCGATCTTCTTCGCCACCGCTGTCGGCGGTTCGCCCCAGGTCAGGTAGACGTCCACTTGCTCGCCAGCCAGGTCATGGGCTGCGTCGGAGGAGCCGCCGAAGTAGAGCGGCGGGTAGGGCTGCTGGAGCGGCGGGTAGAGCGCCTTGGCGTTCTCCACCTGGATGTGCTTGCCCTTGAAGTCGACCGACTCTCCCTGCAACACGCGACGCCAGATGCGCAGGAATTCGTCGGTGACTTCATAGCGCTCGGCGTGGCTCAGGTGGATGCCGTCACCGCGGTTCTCGTCGGGGTCACCGCCAGTGACCACGTTGATCAGCAGACGGCCGCCGGAAAGGCGGTCGAGGGTCGCGGCCATGCGCGCGGACACGGTGGGGGAGATGATCCCAGGGCGAATCGCTACCAGGTAACGCAGGCGATCGGTCAGCGGCGCCAGGGCTGAGGCCACCACCCAGGAGTCCTCGCAGGAGCGGCCAGTGGGGATCAGCACGCCGTAGTAACCGAGGCTGTCGGCGGCCTGCGCTACCTGTTTGAGGTAGGGCAGCGAGACCGGCCGGGCACCCTGGCTGGTACCAAGGAAGTGGCCATCGCCGTGGGTGGGGAGAAACCAGAAAACGTTCATGTCAGGTCCTTCAGGCAATCTTCAGCAGGTCGGCGGCAGCGCCGGTGAAGAGGGGGGCGGCGCGCTCGGCGGCGAGCTGGATGCGGGCTTTCAGTGCGTCGCTGGCGATCTGGTAGTTGTCGAAGTCGGCCTCGGAGGCATAGACGCCGATGGGCAGGGTCAGCGACTGGAAGAAACTGAACAGCGGACGCAACTGGTGGTCGAGGACCAGCGCGTGGCGCTCGCTGCCACCGGTGGCGGCGAGCAGCACCGGGGTATCGATCAGGGCATTGAGGTCGATCAGGTCGAACAGGTGCTTGAACTGGCCCGGATAGGTACCGCGATAGACCGGCGTGGCCACGACCAGCAGGTCGGCGTTCTCGATGGCGCGCAGTTCGTGCTCGACGGTATCCGGCAGTTCCTTGCGGGACAGGGCGCCGCCTACTGAGCGGGCGATATCACCCAGTTCGATCAGATGGCTCTGGATGGGCAGGTGCTTGCCCAGCTCGGCGACGATGGCCTGGGTGAGTACCAGGGTGCGGGAAGGACGGAAGGTGCTGCCGGTGACAGCGACCACTTTGATCGGCTTGGTCATGGGGAATCCCTTGTGATGTTGCTCTGTGTGCAGCAGGTCAGAGCAAGGGGCGTACCAAGACGTAAAGTGTGCTGAATCAGGGCAGTTCAATGCTGTTTTTCAGGTTTTCTCTGATTAATGCGCAACAGTTGTGCTGATGAAGTGTTGCTGTGGCAACACTCCCTCGGCCGTGTTGAAAGGTTTATATTCGAAAAAGAAATATATAAATATCAATCAATAATTTTTTTATCTATATGTGTTTCGTGCATCATCCGCCTGCGCTATCGGCTGCCAGGAATGCACCATGTCTCTGCTTACGCTCCCCAATGCCCGTGAACTGACCAAGTCGGTACGGGCCACTGTGCTGGTGTTCAAGGACCCGGCTTCCCAGGAACTGCTCAGCCGCATCGAGCGCCTGGCGCCTAGTGAGGCCAATGCGCTGATCATTGGCGAGACCGGCACCGGCAAGGAGTTGGTGGCGCGTCATATCCACAATCTCAGTCGTCGCGCCAGTGGCCCCTTCGTGGCGGTGAACTGCGGCGCCTTTGCCGAAACCCTGGTGGAAAGCGAGTTGTTCGGTCACGAGAAGGGCGCCTTTACCGGCGCCACCCAGGCCAAGGCCGGTTGGTTCGAAACGGCCAACGGCGGCACGTTGTTCCTCGACGAAATCGGCGACCTGCCACTGAACATGCAGGTGAAGCTGTTGCGTGTTTTGCAGGAGCGGGAGGTGGTTCGGCTGGGTTCGCGCACGCCCATTCCCATCGATGTGCGCCTGGTGGCTGCGACTAACGTGAACCTGGCGGACGCCGTCGTCGCCGGGCACTTTCGCGAGGACCTGTTCTATCGGCTGCACGTGGCCAGCATCAAGCTTCCGCCGCTGCGCGAGCGCAAGGGCGATGTCCTGCCCCTGGCGGAATTTTTCCTCGCAGAACATTGCCGGCGCCTGGGCTACACCCCGGCGAGCCTGAGCGAAGAGGCTGCACGCAAGCTGCTCGCCCACAGCTGGCCGGGCAATATCCGCGAGCTGGAGAACGCCATCCACCACGCCCTGCTGGTTTGTCGCAATCGCGAGGTGCAACCTGGCGATCTGCAACTGGTGGATCTGCGCCCGTCCTCGATTCGCCAGGAAGTGCCTCTTCAGCCCTTCGGCCTCGAGTCAGCGCTGGAGGCGCTGTTCGAGGAAAACCAGCCGGATCTCTACGAGCGGATCGAGGAGCGGCTGTTCCGCACGGCCTACCGTTTCTGCCATGGCAACCAGTTGCAGACCGCCAGGCTGCTGGGCATCAGCCGCAATATCGTGCGCGCGCGGCTGGAGAAGATTGGCGAACTGGAGGCTGTCAGCCGCACCCCCGGCGTTCGTCTTGCCTGATCCCATCTCCCGCGCCTCATACTGAGGCGCGAGCGGACTGTAGGAGCGAGCTGGCTCGCGAACCTTCTGGGCCGCCCCTTCGCGAGCAAGCTCGCTCCTACACAAAGCCCAACCCGGCTGCCGATTCAGGCCAAGGCACGGTTTTTTGACTCACCTATTCGCGTATTTTGCAAGTCTTGGCGTGCGGCTTCCGGGCGGTGGCAAACAGCAGATTAACGGAGGTTTGTTGATTGGAAGGCTCTAGATCAATGGTTTCGGCGGTTGGTGATGGCCCCTGAATTGGGTGGGTATAGCCCCGAAGTACCACGTATTCGCATCTTTGTAAGAACTTATTTCATTGTAAAAAGCCGTAATAACAACAACTTAGAGTTGTAAATGTTGCGATATTGGTCATTCCGACGGTCGCTTGACAGTGTTTTTGGCCGAATCTTTAGTCAGGTGTGTAAGAAATTGTTTCGCATCGTAGGCAGCTGCATCGTGAGGGCGCTGCAGCCTTAGCCGGGAAACAATAAAAGCTAGGGAGAACGTCATGAGCACTGTCTTTCGAGTCCTGTCCCAAGGGGCGATTTCGCCCATTTCCTCTCATCTTTCCGAATATCACGACCCGCCGGGTCATTGACCCAGGTGCCGGCCAACTTCGCCGGTACCGTCAGGGATAGAACCTCCTGCTGAAGAGCATGAACTGCGCTAGCACCTGCGTCGCTTCAAGGTAGGCGTCATCTAATCCCCCAAATCCCGAAGTCAAGTCGAAAGCGTGGCGCATGACCTTGCTGCCATGGCGCACGCCCCTACGCAGTCGGAAGTGAGGAATCAGCAAAATGGCCAATTTCAACCTCGCGGACCTGGATTTCATCCTCCAGCAGATTCTCATCGCCGAAGCACACGCTTCCGGGGAGGATCTTCGCGACCTGCTACCCAACGTGCAGGTGCCTTTCGGCCTGCGCACCATCGATGGCTCGTTCAACAACCTGTTCGCTGACCAGTCCCAGTTCGGCGCCGCGGATAGCATTTTCCCGCGCCTGCTGGACCCGGTGTTCCGGCCTGCGGAGGCAGGAACTTCCTACGCGCAGATCACGGGCACGGTGATCGACTCCCAGCCGAGGACGATCAGCAACCTGATTGTCGACCAGACCGCCAATAATCCTGCAGTGGTGGCGGCGGCCTTCGATCCGGGGCCGGACGGGACCCTCGGGACCGCCGACGATGTGCTGAAGGACGGCGCCCAGATCGTGACCAGCCCTGGTCTCGACGGGCTGTTCGGTACGGGCGATGACACGCCGACCTTCTTCATTCCCAACGTCGCGCCAGACGGCGGCCTGTCCGCCCCCTTCAATGCGTGGATGACCTTCTTCGGGCAGTTCTTCGACCACGGCCTAGACCTGGTCACCAAAGGCGGCAATGACATCGTCTTCATCCCGCTGCAACCGGATGACCCGCGCTTCGTGGTGGGCAGTCCGACCAACTTCATGGTCCTGACCCGCGCCACCCAAGTGGGCGGTGTACTCGGGCAGAACGAGAACACCACCTCGCCCTTCGTCGACCAGAACCAGACCTACAGCTCGCACCCGTCGCACCAGGTGTTCCTGCGCGCCTATGCGATTGGCGCCGATGGTGAACCGCACGCGACCGGCAGGCTGATCACCAACCGCGCCTTGGGCGCCGATGGCGACTTCGGCACCGCCGATGACGTGGAAATCGGCGGCATGGCCACCTGGGCGGTGGTCAAGGCGCAGGCCCGTGACATCCTCGGGATCAACCTGACCGACGCCAACGTCTTCGATGTGCCGCTGCTGGCCACCGATGCCTATGGCAACTTCATCAAGGGCCCGAACGGCTTCCCGCAAGTCGTCATGAAAGGGGCCGATGGCCTGGCCGGCACCGCTGACGACTTCCTGGTGGAAGGCAATCCGCTGGCGCCCATCGACCTGACCAATGCGGTCGGCACCGGCCACCAGTTCCTTATCGACATCGCCCATAGTGCCGACCCCTCGGCCGCAGCTGGGCTGGTGCGCGACAACAACGGCGTGATCGGTGGTGTCCAGCCGGCCGGTACCTATGACGGCGAACTGCTCGATGCCCACTACATGGCTGGCGACGGCCGGGTCAACGAGAACATCGGCCTGACCACCGTGCACCACGTGTTCCACTCCGAGCACAACCGCCTGGTGGAACAGACCAAGGCGACACTGCTGGCTTCCGGTGATGTGGCGGTCCTCAATCAATGGCTGCTGACGCCCGTAGTCACCATCCCCGCCGACACCTCGACCCTCAACTGGAACGGCGAGCGTCTGTTCCAGGCCGCCAAGTTCGGCACCGAAATGCAGTACCAGCACCTGGTGTTCGAAGAATTCGCCCGGACCATCCAGCCGCAGGTGGATGGATTCCTGGCACCGTCCGGCTATGACACCACCATTGATCCGTCCATCGTCGCCGAGTTCGCCCACACGGTTTACCGTTTCGGCCACTCGATGCTGACCGAGACCATCGACCGCTTCGACCCGAACTTCAACCCGGTCACGGTCGATCCGCTGCACCCGACCAACGACCAGCAGATCGGCCTCATCGCCGCCTTCCTCAACCCATTGGCCTATGCCGCCAGCGGCCCGAGCGCCGAACAAGCGGCCGGTGCGATCGTGCGTGGCCTGACCCGCACCGTGGGCAACGAGATCGATGAGTTCGTCACTGAGGCCCTGCGCAATAACCTGGTGGGCCTGCCGCTTGACCTGGCGGCACTGAACATCGCTCGTGGCCGCGACGCCGGTATTCCGTCGCTGAACGCAGCACGCCGCGAGTTCTATCACATGACTGGCGACGAGCAACTGACCCCCTATACCAGTTGGGTGGACTTTGCCGATCACCTCAAGCACATGGAGTCGCTGATCAACTTCATTGCTGCTTACGGCACGCACTCCAGCATTACCGGCGCCACCTCTCTGGCGGCCAAGCGCGCGGCGGCGACCTTGTTGGTGCTGGGTGGCGCCGGTGAGCCGGCCGACCGTCAGGACTTCCTGCACAGCACCGGCGCCTGGGCCAGTGGCGCCGACGGCGTGACCACCACCGGCCTCGATCTGGTGGACTTCTGGATCGGCGGCCTGGCCGAAGAGAAGATGCCCTTTGGCGGCATGCTGGGTTCGACCTTCAACTTCGTCTTCGAGACCCAGTTGGAGGCCCTGCAGAACGGCGACCGCTTCTACTATCTGTCGCGCACCGCGGGGATGCACTTCGGCACGGAGCTGGAGAACAACTCCTTCGCCAAACTGGTGATGCTCAACACCGACGTCACTCACCTGCCGAACGCGATCTTCTCAACCCCGACCTGGACCCTTGAGGTCAACCAGGCTGCCCAGCACACCGGCCTGGGCGTTACCGGGCGCGACGACCCCACTGGCGGCATCCTCATCAACGGCGTGGAAATCACCCCGCTGGTTATTCGCGACGATCCCAACACCGCGGCTGTTGAAACCAATTACCTGCGCTACACCGGCGAGGACCATGTGGTGCTCGGCGGTACCGCAAACAACGACACCATCATTTCCGGCGAAGGTGACGACACCCTCTATGGCGATGGCGGCGACGACGTGCTGGAGGGCGGTTACGGCAACGACACCGTCATGGGCGGCGCAGGCGATGACATCATCACCGATGCCGGCGGCGACAACCGCATGGAAGGCGGCGACGGCAACGATGTGATCCATGTCGGCAACATGATGGCTGGCGGCGTCGGTAACCTGATCCTCGGCGGCAACGGCAAGGACTTCATCGTCACCAGCGAAGACATGTCCACCACCTTCGGCGGCCAGGGCGACGACTTCATCTATAGCGCCAAGACCAGCCTGCCGCCCACCGGTAACGAGGGTGATGACTGGATCGAGTGGGGTACCCAGGACGGTGCGCCTGGCGACAACTTTGCGCCCCTGCTGGCTGACAACATCATCGGCAACGATGTGTTCATCGGCGGCGGCGGCTTCGACGAGATGATCGGGGAGGGCGGCGACGATATCTTCGTCGGCAGTGATGCCCAGGACAAGATGGACGGCATGTCCGGCTATGACTGGGTGACCTACAAGAATGACAACATCGGCGTAACCGTCGACCTGGCCCTGGCGGCGTTCCTTGGTATCGGTGAGGTG
Source organism: Pseudomonas sp. BN606 (assembly GCF_029873115.1). Classification (NCBI taxonomy): domain Bacteria; kingdom Pseudomonadati; phylum Pseudomonadota; class Gammaproteobacteria; order Pseudomonadales; family Pseudomonadaceae; genus Pseudomonas; species Pseudomonas sp. BN606. The sequence goes on from NZ_SSOF01000076.1 coordinate 135,251, forward strand.
GGTGACCACATCGCCTTCCCGGTGGCCCAGTCACCAGCCTCGATCTTCGACCGTTTCGCTGAAGTGGAAGGTCTGTCCGGTTCCGCCTTCGCCGATATCCTGCGCGGCGATGACGTCGACCCGACCACCATCATCAACCACGGTGGCGCCACTGGCGGCGCGCTGACCAACCTTGACCTGATCACCGGCCTGCGTGCGTTTGTCGGTACCCAGGCCAGCGTCGGGGCGGACGCCATTCTTGGCACCGCGGACGACCTGGTGGACACCTTCATCGGCGGCAACATCATCCTCGGCGGTGGCGGTAGCGACATCATGGAAGGTCGCGGCGGCAACGACTTGATCGAGGGTGACCTGATGCTGAACGTGCGTATCAGCGTGCGCCAGAACGTCGACGGCACCGGACCGGAGATCGCAAGCTTCGACAGCATGGTGGACCTGATTCCGCTGATGCTGAACCACACCTTCAACCCCGGCCAACTGGTGGCCGTGCGTGAGCTGGTCAACGGTGGTGCGGACTTCGACACTGCCAATTACCAGGGGCGCGCCGGCGAATACACCGTCGTCGCCAATGCCGACGGCTCCTTTACGGTGACTGACTCGGTGGCTGGCCGTGACGGCATCGACCGCCTGACCAACGTCGAACGCATTCAGTTCTCGGACGCCCGTCAGGTGCTGGTCGCCGGCCTCAACGCCGAGCCGGTCGGATCGCTGACCATCACCGATACCAATGGCGGCGGCCTGCAGGTGGGCGACTTCCTCACGGTTTCGGCTGCTGGCGTCACTGATGCCGACAACCCAGGGGCCATCACCGATGTCAACTACGTGTGGCAGGTGGAACGCAACCCAGGCACCGGTGTGTTCGAGGACATCATTGCCGCTCCGGCGGGCGATCTGGCCTTCCAGAGCGCCAACGGCATCCGCTTCCGCATCACACCCGACCTGGCCGGGCTGTCGATCCGGGTAAAAGGTGTCTATGCCGACGGCAATGGCGTGACTGAGCAGGTATTCTCGGCGGCTACCGCTGCCGTGGCGCCCTTCACCCCGCCGCCACCCACCACTGCGGTGGACCCAGGGCCGGCGATCACCGCCGGTGGGCCTGGCGTCCAGTTGGTTCGTGGGGACCTGGACTTCATCCTTGACCAGATCCGCGTCGCCGAAGCTCACGCCAATGGCGCGGACCTGCTGTCCCTGCTACCCAACATCCGTGCTTCGATGGGCTTGCGTACTGTCACCGGCGAGTTCAACAACCTGCTGAACTTCTCCGGCATCGACCAGAGCCAGTTCGGCGCTGCCGACAATACATTCCCGCGGCTGCTGCCGGCGGAGTTCACCAATGAGCAGGATGAGGCGCCGTTCCTCGGTGTGACCAACACCAACTACAACTCCTCCACCAACGTGGTGGACAGCGACCCGCGCACCATCAGTAACCTGATCGTCGACCAGACCAACAACAACCCGGCGGCGGTCGCTGCCGCTGCGGGTACCAATGGCTCCACCCTGGTGACCAGCCCCGGCCTGGATGGCCTGTTCGGTACGGCCGATGACCAGCAGGTGAATTTCATCCCGAACACCATGCCGGACGCCGGCCTGACCGCGCCGTTCAACGCCTGGATGACCTTCTTCGGGCAGTTCTTCGACCACGGCCTGGACCTGGTCACCAAGGGTGGCAGCGGTACGGTGTTCATCCCGTTGCAACCGGATGATCCACGCTTCGTGGTGGGCAGCCCGACCAACTTCATGGTCCTGACTCGTGCCACCCAAGTGGGCGGTGTAGCTGGGCAGAACGAGAACACCACCTCGCCCTTCGTCGACCAGAACCAGACCTACAGCTCGCACCCGTCGCACCAGGTGTTCCTGCGCGAGTACGTGATGACGGCCGGTGGTCCGGTGGCCAACGGTGAGCTGGTCACCAACCGCAACCTGGGCGCTGACGGTCAGTTCGGTACCGCCGACGACCTGGAAATCGGTGGCATGGCCACCTGGGCAGTAGTCAAGGCTCAGGCCCGCGACATGCTGGGGATCAACCTGACCGATGCCAATGTGTTCGATGTGCCGCTGCTGGCCACCGACGACTATGGCAACTTCATCAAGGGTCCGAATGGATTCCCGATGGTGGTCTTCATCGGTCCGGACGGTCTCCCGGGAACTGCGGACGATGTGCTGCTCGAAGGCGACCCTGCCGCCAACGGTGGTGTGGGGATCAGCCTGGCCGGCGCGGTCGGCACCGGTCACCAGTTCCTCATCGACATCGCCCATGCCGCCGATCCTTCGGCAGCACCGGGGCTGGTGCGGGACAATGACGGCGTCATCAACAGCCAGGTCGGAGCTCCACAGCCAGCCGGTACCTACGATGGCGAACTGCTGGATGCCCACTACATGGCGGGCGACGGCCGGGTCAACGAAAACATCGGCCTGACCGCCGTGCACGCGATCTTCCACTCGGAACACAACCGCCTGGTGGAGCAGACCAAGAGCACCGTGCTGGCCAGCAACGACGTGGCCTTCATCAACGAGTGGCTGCTGACCCCTGTCACCACCTTCCCGACCACCCCGGCCGAGATCGCGGCCCTGCAGTGGAACGGCGAGCGTCTGTTCCAGGCCGCCAAGTTCGGTACCGAAATGCAGTACCAGCACCTGGTGTTCGAGGAGTTTGCGCGGACCATCCAGCCGAACATCGACCCGTTCTTTGCGCCGACCCAGGTCTATGACGTCAACCTGGATCCCTCGATCGTCGCCGAGTTCGCCCACACGGTTTACCGTTTCGGCCACTCGATGCTGACCGAGACGGTCGACCGCTTCGACGCCAACTTCAACCCGATCACGGTCGACCCGCTGCACCCGACCAACGACCAGCAACTGGGCCTGATCGCGGCCTTCCTCAACCCCCTGGCCTATGCTGCCAGCGGGCTGACCCCGGAAGACGCCACCAGCGCCATCGTCCGTGGCGTGACCCGCACCGTGGGCAACCAGATCGACGAGTTCGTCACCGAGGCCCTGCGCAACAACCTGGTGGGCCTGCCCCTCGACCTCGCCGCACTGAACATCGCCCGGGGCCGTGACACGGGCGTGGCAACGCTCAACCATGCCCGTGCGCAGTTCTATGAAGCCACCGGCGACGCCAACCTGAAGCCCTACGTCAGTTGGGCGGATATGGTGATGCACCTGAAGCATCCGGAGTCGCTGATCAACTTCATCGCCGCCTACGGTACCCATGATTCCATCGATGTGACGGCAACGACCCTGGCCGAGAAACGCGCGGCGGCCACGGCCATCGTCCTTGGCGGCGCTGGTGCGCCGGCCGATCGACTGGACTTCCTTAACAGCACCGGCACCTGGGCTGGCGTGGAGACCGGCCTGAACCTGGTGGACTTCTGGATCGGTGGCCTGGCCGAGAAGGTCACGCCCTTCGGCGGCATGCTGGGCTCGACCTTCAACTTCGTGTTCGAGAACCAGCTGGAGAAACTCCAGGACGGTGACCGCTTCTACTACCTGGAGCGCACCGCCGGCCTGAACTTCAACGCCGAACTGGAAGGCAACTCGTTCGCCAAGTTGATCATGGCCAACACTGCTGCTACTCACCTACCGGGCGTGGTCTTCCTGACCCCGGCCTTCACCCTGGAGGTCAATCCGCTGCTTCAGCACACCGGCCTCAACGATGCAGGGCTCGATGGCATCCAGGGCACGCTGGACGATGTGGTGGGCGCCGACGGCATCGCCGGCAACTCCGACCCGCTGGGTGACAACCCGCTGCTGCCACTGGTTAGCCGCGACAACCCGGACACTCCCGGGGCCGATACCAACTACCTGTTGTACCGCGGACCCGACCATGTGGTGCTGGGCGGTAGCGCCGGCAACGACATCCTGCGCTCCAGCGAGGGTGACGACACCCTCTATGGCGACGGCGGCAACGACCGCCTGGATGGTGGGTACGGCAATGACTTCATCAATGGTGGCGACGGCGACGACATCATCACGGACGTGGGTGGCGACGACAACATCAAGGGTGACAACGGCAACGACGTGATCCAGGGCGGCAATGGCGTCAACCTGATCCTCGGAGGTTTCGGTAACGACTTCATCATCACCGGTGAAGACGCCAGTGAGGCCTTCGGTGGACAGGGCAACGACTTCATCCTGGGCTCCAAGGCCAACGAGCAGGACATGGGTAATGAAGGGGATGACTGGCTGGAAGCCGGTACCTCGGACGGCGCCCCTGGCGACAACTTCGATCCGGCCGGCAACGACCCGATCGCGGGCAACGACGTCTATGTCGGCAGTGGGGAGAACGACAAGTTCAACGCTGAGGGCGGTGACGACATCATGGTCGGCAGCGCCGGCCTGGGTGATCGCTACATCGGTGCTTCAGGCTACGACTGGGCGACCTTCAAGAACGATACTCGCGGTGTCACGATCGACATCAGCGATCGCTTCTTCGACCAACCGCAACAACCGGGCTCGGGTGCCTCGGTACTGGCCCGCTTCGACTTCGTCGAAGGCTTGTCGGGTTCCGCCTTCGGTGACGTGCTCAGTGGTGACGACTCCGATGCCACTACGCTGCCGACAGCTGGAGCCAAGGGCAGCGTGCTGACCAACATCGCGCTGATCTCGGGTCTGCAGGAGTTCCTCGGCGCCGGGGTCACCTTCTTCGACGGCGGCAACATCATCCTCGGCGGCAGCGGCAGCGATATCCTCATGGGGCGCGGCGGCGATGACCTGATCGATGGCGACAAGTGGCTGAACGTGCGCATCAGCGTACGTCAGAACCTGGACGGCTCAGGCCCGGAAATCGCCAGTTTCAACAGCATGGCCGAGATGGTGCCGCTCATGGTCAACGGAACTTACAACCCGGGGCAATTGGTGATCGTGCGGGAGATCCTGCAGGGCGATGCGGCGCTGGATACGGCGGCCTATCGGGGCCTTTCGTCGGAGTACGACTTCGTCACCAACCTGGACGGCTCTGTGACGGTGACCGACCTGGTGGCTGGTCGTGATGGCGTTGACCGCCTCACCAGCATCGAGCGGCTGCAGTTCACCGACGGGATCATCGATCTGTCCGGCACTGATGCCCGTCCGGTGGGCGCCGTGAGCATTAGCGACGGTACGCCTGAGGTTGGCTCGTTGCTGACCGCATCCCTGGCCGGCGTCACCGATGCCGACAATGCCGGCGGTACCATCACCGGTCCGGTGTCCTACTACTGGCAGGTGGAAACCGTCGCGGGCTCGGGCATCTTCGAAGACATCACCTTCGTCGCTGCCGGTGAGGTGTCCCGCGCCACCGGCCGGACGTTCCGCGTCACCGAGGATCTGGCTGGCCTGGCCCTGCGGGTGATGGCCATCTACAAGGACGCTAACGGCGTGCTGGAGACTGTCCTGTCGAATGTGACGGATACGGTAGCTGTCACCCAGGTCAACGATGTACCGACCGGTGCGCCGGTGATCAGTGGAGCATCGTTCTTCCAAGGTGTGGCGCTAACTGCGAGCCAGGGCACCATTGCCGATGCCGATGGCACCACCACCTCGGTGTTCAGCTTCCAGTGGCAGTCCTCCACCAACGGCACGACCTGGACCAACATCGGCGGTGCCTCCACGACGAACTTCACCCCCGGCGCGGCGCAGGTCGGGTTGATGCTGCGGGTGGTGGTGAGCTTCACGGATGACCAGGGCTTTGCCAACCAGGTGGCGTCGGCGGCGACCGCCTTCATCGGCGGGACGTTCAACGGCGGTCCTGGCAACGACATCCTGACCGGTACCGCCGGTGACGATGTGATGAACGGCGGTGGTGGTAACGACACGCTCAACGGTGGAGCCGGCAATGACCTGATCGATGGCGCCACGGGTGCCGACAGCATGACCGGTGGAGCCGGCAACGACACCTTCTATGTCGACAACGTGCTCGATTCGGTGACCGAGGCAGCCGGGGACGGGCGTGACATGGTGCGCACGACCCTTGCGAGTTACAGCCTGGGCGCCAACGTCGAGGATCTGGCCTATATCGGAAGCAGCAATTTCACGGCGGTGGGGAACGGCCTGGCGAATGTGATCGCCGGTGCCGTGGGGAACGATACCCTGAGCGGTGGCGGCGGCAATGACATGATGTTCGGTGTAGCCGGCAATGATGTCCTCAACGGCAATGCAGGGGCTGATCGTATGGTGGGGGGAGTCGGGGACGACACCTTCTATGTGGACAACGCGCTGGATGTGGTGGTCGAGAATACGGGCGAGGGGAGTGACATGGTCCGTACGACGCTGTCCAGCTACACCCTGGGGGCCAATCTCGAGGTCCTGGTCTCCCTTGGTGCCGGCGCCTTTACGGGGACCGGCAACGCCTTGGCCAACCGGCTGGTCGGTGGCACCAGCACTGATACCCTCGACGGCCTGGCCGGGAATGACATTCTCCATGGGCTGACCGGCAACGACGTGCTCAATGGTGGCGCGGATGCCGACACGATGATGGGTGGCAGCGGTAATGACACCTACTACGTGGACAATGCGCTGGACTTCGTGGCTGAGGCGGTGGGTGATGGGACTGATGTCGTTCGCACGACGCTGTCGAGTTACAGTCTCGGGACGAACGTGGAGAACCTGGTGTTCATTGGCAGCGGGGCGTTCAGTGGCACGGGCAATACCCTGGCCAACCGGATCCTGGGCGGAAGTGACGCCGACACTCTCAATGGACTGGGTGGGAACGACGTCCTGGTTGGCGGTGCAGGCAACGACACCATGAATGGTGGCGCAGGCAATGACATCTTCCAGTTCGGTGCGGGCTTCGGGCAGGACCAGATTCTCGGCTTCGATGCCATTCCTGCGGGAGGCCAGGACCGCTTGCATGTCGCGAATCTGGGCATTACCGCGGCGAACTTCGCTGGTAGTGTGGTCATCGCTGGGGTGGGGGCCGACACCCTGGTCACCATCGGAGCCGACAGCATCACTTTGGTGGGCGTGGCCAGTGCCACCGTGACCCAGGCGGACTTCATCGTCAGCTGAGGAGGCAGCCAACGCGCACGATGCAGTAACGGAAAAGGGGTGAAGCCCTCGCGGCTTCACCCCTTTTTCATG